>NZ_RQZB01000003.1:0-199025 GCF_003859975.1 Streptococcus sp. OH4692_COT-348 | reverse complement strand
ACTCAATGAAAATCAAAGAGCAAACTAGGAAACTAGCCGCAGGTTGCTCAAAGCACTGCTTTGAGGTTGTAGATAAGACTGACGAAGTCAGCTCAAAACACTGTTTTGAGGTTGTGGATAGAACTGACGAAGTCAGTAACCATATCTACGGCAAGACGACGTTGACGCGGTTTGAAGAGATTTTCGAAGAGTATTAAATAGAGGTTTCCTCCATCTTCTCCCATCCTAGTTCTCGGTAACTACGGTCGCCGACAACTTCTACGCTAAACTGCCCGTCCTCATATTCAATGATCGTTACGCTACCATTATCGAGACCATGCGGATGCATGCCATTAATCAGATACACAATGGTTCCAATGGTCATTCCATGGCTGACGACGAGAGCGTTCCCCCCGCCTTGTTCTTCCATTTCTTTAGCAATAGCTTCAAAGCCTTCTTTGATTCGGCCACTGAGTTTTTCCCATCCTTCAGCCCAACCAGCTGTATCGACCTCTACCAAACCCTCAGCCAGTTCAGCATAAGATAATTGGTGAACGTGGTCCACATTAAAGATACGAGGAATAATACCCATGAAAAGATCACCATCATAAGCTCCGTCAAAGCTACCAAAACACCATTCTCTGATACGCTTGTCCATACGATAAGGGATTTTCCCCTGAAAGCCAAGTTCTTCAAGGATAATTCCCATTGTCTGAATAGTGCGACCAGAATCACTCGAATAAGCGCGATCAAACTGTAGACCAGATTCTCGCAAACCGATTCCTAATTCTTGAATCCCTCGTTCACCTTCAGTTGTTAAAGGAGTATCGCTCCAACCTTGCGCGCGACCAATCGTGTTAAACATGGTCTTGCCATGACGTACCAAATACAATCGTACTTTTACCATTTTCCGTCCTCCGTTTGCTTCTATTATATCATGGATGATAAAACAAAAGCCACCCATACAGGCGACTTTTGCAGGAGATTATTATGAAAAAGTTTAGGAGTTCATTAAATAAAGATATTAGATGAAAATCAAATTCAAACTAAATCAGTGTTATCTGCTTCAAATAATATTAGGAGGTCTTTATTTAATGATTATAGTATACACATCCAACCTTAAATAGAACTTAAAATTTCTCCTATTTTCTTAATTTTTAAAACTATGAATTGGTGCTGGGATTTGTCCTCCACGAGAGATAAAATCAACAGACGAAGCCCCATTGACCTTCATAACTGGAGCTGTACCAAGAAGACCACCAAACTCAATCATGTCACCTTCTTTTCCTTTGGGAATGATACGGACAGCTGTTGTTTTCATATTAATGACACCAATTGCGGCTTCATCTGCAATCATGGCCGCAATAGTTTCAGCAGGTGTATCTTCTGGAATGGCAATCATATCTAAACCAACAGAACAGATAGCCGTCATGGCTTCTAGTTTTTCTAAATTAAGAGAGCCATTTTGCACTGCAGCAATCATTCCCTCATCCTCAGAAACAGGGATAAAGGCACCAGACAAACCACCGACTTGGTTGCAGGCCATAACTCCCCCCTTCTTAACTTGGTCGTTCAAGAGAGCTAAGGCAGCCGTCGTTCCATGCGTACCAACTGTCTCTAGTCCCATTTCTTCTAGGACACGTGCTACAGAATCTCCAACCGCAGGAGTTGGCGCCAAACTCAAGTCCACAATACCAAACTCTACACCCAGTCTCTCACTGGCCATTTGACCAACCAATTGACCGATACGAGTGATTTTAAAGGCAGTTTTCTTAACTGTTTCGGCTACTACATCAAAGCTCTGTCCACGAACTTTTTCCAAGGCACGTTTCACCACACCAGGACCAGAAACTCCGACATTGATGATAACATCTGCCTCCCCAACACCATGAAAGGCACCCGCCATAAATGGATTGTCCTCAACAGCATTAGCGAATACAACCAACTTGGCCGCTCCCATATCTGATAGATTAGCCGTTTCCTTAATAACTCGTCCCATATCTGCCACAGCCGTCATATTAATACCAGACTTGGTTGAGCCAATATTAACTGACGAGCAAACCTTATCCGTTTCAGCCAAAGCGCGAGGAATAGAATTGATGAGAATCTCATCTCCCTTTTGATAACCTTTTTGTACCAAGGCAGAGAAACCACCAATAAAGTCCACACCAATCTCTTTCGCAGCCTTATCAAGCGCTTTTGCTAAAACTACATAGTCCGTCGCATCTGTCGCTGCTCCAATCAGAGAAATAGGAGTCACCGATACACGCTTATTAACGATAGGAATTCCCAACTCAGCTGCAATTTCGTCACCAACAGTCACTAAATTAGCTGCCTTGGTCGTAATCTTTTGATAAATTTTCTCCGCAGCACGATTGATATCTGGATCGATACAGTCCAAAAGGGAGATACCCATGGTAATAGTTCTGATATCGAAGTTTTGCTCCTCAATCATGGCGATGGTTTCAGTAACTTGTCTAATATCCATGTGCACCTCCTAGATATTATACATAGCTTCGAAAATCGCTGCACTCTGAATATTGATTTTCACATTCAAAGTTTGCCCAAAAGCTTCAAATTCATTACGAAGATAAGTGAAATCTTGTTTTTCATCACTAGATACGACAGCCATCATCGTGAAATATTCATCCAAGACAGTTTGAGAAATATCATCAATGTTCAAACCCAATTCTGCAATTTTACCAGAAACACCTGCAACAATTCCAGATTTATCTTTACCAACAACAGTTATAATCGCTTTCATAAGCAAACTCCAATTCTTCTTAAAATAGGAAACCTGAACATTTAGCAGATTTCTTCTTAAATAGTATAGCATAATTCCAACTAAAATACTCAAAAACGCCTGCTTACGAAGTTGTTCTTAAGAAAAAAACAATTTCGTAAACAAGCGTCTACTATCCCAACTTATGATGAGTGTTCCCGCTAGGACCGAAATCCTAGCGGTAGACCAGAGCTAGACTAAGAGCACAAGACTCCATCATCATAACACTCAACAAAATTGATGATTTTATACTAATTCGATGATCGCCATTGGCGCTGCATCACCACGACGTGGTTCAGTTTTAAGGATACGAGTGTATCCACCGTTACGTTCAGCATAACGAGGTGCGATTTCTGAGAACAATTTTTGAAGTGCTGTAGTAGAAGTGTACTTATCAGCTGCTTCATCATAGTTTTCAGATGCGATTTCATTACGTACGAAAGCAGCTGCTTGACGACGTGCATGCAAATCACCACGTTTACCTAGAGTAATCATTTTTTCAACAGTTTTACGGATTTCTTTAGCACGAGCTTCAGTTGTCACGATTGATTCGTTGATCAAAAGGTCAGTTGTCAAATCGCGAAGCATTGCTTTACGTTGTGAGCTAGTGCGTCCTAGTTTACGGTAAGCCATGTATTCCTCCTTTATTTATCTTTTAATCCAAGACCCAAATCAATGAGTTTGAGTTTCACTTCTTCCAAACTCTTGCGTCCAAGATTTCGTACTTTCATCATCTCTGCTTCAGATTTTTCTGTCAAATCATGCACAGTATTGATACCGGCACGTTTCAAACAGTTGTATGAACGCACAGACAAGTCCAGTTCCTCAATCGTACGATCCAAAATACGATCGTCAGATTCAGTGTCAGCTTCTTTCATCACTTCAGTTGACTTAGCAATCTCAGTAAGATTTGTAAACAAATCAAGATGTTCTGTCAAAATACGTGCTGAAAGCCCTAAAGCATCTTCTGGAATAATTGTTCCATTAGTCAAGATTTCAAGGGTTAATTTGTCAAATCCATCATTGCTACCTACACGAGCAGGTTCCACTTGATAGTTGACTTTTGTAACTGGTGTATAAATAGAATCTACAGCAAGTGTTCCAACTGGTGCATTATCCTTTTTATTTTCATCAGCAGGTACATATCCACGACCACTGTTAACAGTCATAGTCGCTTTTAGGGAAGAACCTTCACCGATTGTAAAGAGATAATGATCTGGATTTACAATTTCAATATCGCTATCTGTCAAAATGTCACCAGCTGTTACTTCAGCAGGACCTTCAACATCTAGTTCGATGATTTTTTCGTCTTCAACGTACGATTTCACTGCAATTCCTTTAATGTTCAGAATGATTTGCATCACATCTTCACGAACACCTGGAACTGTGTCAAACTCATGTAACACACCATCAATGTTGATAGATGTCACAGCTGCTCCTGGTAGAGAAGCTAGAAGTACACGACGAAGAGAGTTACCAAGAGTTGTACCGTAGCCACGTTCAAGTGGTTCGATTACAAACTTGCCATAATCTTTATTTTCATCAATTTTTGTTATATTTGGTTTTTCAAACTCGATCATTTAGTTACTCCCTCTTAAACGAAAAGCAGTGTAATGCGATGATTATACACGGCGACGTTTTGGAGGACGAGCACCATTGTGTGGCACTGGAGTCACATCACGAATTGCTGTTACTTCAAGACCAGCGGCAGCAAGCGCACGAATAGCTGACTCACGACCAGAACCTGGACCTTTTACAGTAACTTCAACTGATTTAAGACCGTGTTCTTGTGCAGATTTAGCAGCAGCTTCAGAAGCCATTTGAGCAGCGAATGGTGTAGATTTACGAGAACCTTTGAAACCAAGAGCACCAGCTGATGACCAAGCAATTGCATTACCATGCACATCAGTAATCATAACAATAGTGTTATTAAATGTAGCGTGAATATGAGCAATACCAGATTCGATATTCTTCTTCACACGACGTTTACGTGTTGGTTTAGCCAAGACTTTTACCTCCTATATTATTTTTTCTTACCAGCGATCGCAACAGCTTTACCTTTACGAGTGCGAGCGTTGTTTTTAGTGTTTTGTCCACGGACAGGAAGTCCACGACGGTGACGGATACCACGGTATGAACCGATTTCCATCAAACGTTTGATGTTCAAGTTTACTTCACGACGAAGGTCACCTTCAACTTTGATTGCATCCACTTCACGACGGATAGCATCTTCTTGATCTGATGTAAGATCACGTACACGAACATCTTCTGAGATTCCAGCAGCAGCCAAAATTTTCTTAGATGTTGCAAGTCCGATACCATAAACATAAGTCAATGAGATTACTACGCGTTTGTCATTTGGAATGTCAACTCCAGCAATACGAGCCATGTTTTCTCCTTTCTATTTTATCCTTGACGTTGTTTGTGTTTTGGATTTGCTGGGCAAATTACCATAACACGACCATTACGACGAATAACTTTACAGTATTCGCAAATTGGTTTGACCGATGGTCTTACTTTCATTTCTTATCCCTCCAAGTTTTTCGATTATTTAAAGCGGTAAGTGATACGTCCACGTGTCAAGTCATATGGACTCATTTCGACAGTAACACGATCTCCCGCTAAAATACGAATATAGTTTTTACGAATTTTACCAGAAACTGTTGCTAAAATCTGATGTCCATTTTCAAGTTCAACCGTAAACATTGCATTCGGCATTGTATCAACTACTTTGCCTTCAACTTCAATCACATCGTCTTTTGCCACGCAAAAGCACCTCCATAAATTTCGATTCGATGCCTCTAGATACAGAGACAACAATTATAAGTCAGACTATCTCAGTATAACATTTGTAGCAGATTTTTGCAAGTGTCAAAAACGCTTTATTTCAAATTTGTCAATACTTTTTCGATATCTGAGAAGACATCATTGATATCTTGATTACCTTCAATGTCATGAACCAAACCTTTGGCACGGTAGTGAGCAATGATTGGTTCTCCTTGAGCAATATTAACGTCCAAACGACGTTTTACTGTCTCAGGTTTGTCATCTTCACGTTGGTAATAATCTTCTTCTTTATAGTCAACTGGTGGGTTAAAGACCTTGTGGAAAGTTTCTCCAGTTACGCGGTGGATGATACGGCCACTCAAACGTTCCAAGAGGCTATCTGGATTCACTTCAATGTTGATGACACCTTCTAGTTCAATGCCAAGTTCAGCCAATGTTTTGTCCAAGGCATGAGCTTGTTCGATTGTACGCGGGTAACCATCCAACAAGAATCCTGTTTCTTTAATACCATCTTGTGAAAGACGTTCTTTTACGATTCCATTTGTCACTTCGTCAGGAACCAATTCACCCTTGTCAATGTATGACTTAGCAAGAACACCCATTTCAGTTTGATTTGCCATAGCAGCGCGGAACATATCACCTGTTGAGATATGTGCAACATGGAATTGTTCTACGATTTTTGCTGCTTGAGTTCCCTTACCTGCACCAGGTAAGCCCATAATCAAAAGATTCATGATTTGATCTCCTTATTTTATTTTTAAATAGAAGCAAAAAATATTTTCACCCCTATTTAAAAACAAAATAGAAGAGGGGAGACCAAACTCTTACAAATGTTAGAGTTAAACCTCCACTCCCTCAGCATTTACTATTCAAGTAAATACTTCTATTTTATTCTGTTCTATCCATGAAACCAACATACTTACGTTTCAATAAGTAACCTTCTAATTGTTTGATTCCTTCAATACCTGTAGAGATAATGATCAAAAGACTAGTACCTCCAAAAGCAACTGCTTCTGAAAGTCCGAAAACATCTTTTGCTACGATAGGTAAAATAGAAATCACACCAAGGAAGAGGGAACCAACTGTTGCAAGACGACGAAGAAGTTTAGACATATATTCTTCTGTACCTTTACCAGGACGAACTCCATGGATATAGGCACCGCTCTTTTGTAAGTTCTCTGCCGCTTTTTCAGGATTAATCTGTACAAACGTATAGAAGAATGTAAAGAGAATAATTAGGACTGCATACATTGCAACACCGGTTGGTGATGTTGTTGACATCATTTCTTGTGCTGTACGTACCCATGCCCAATCATGTCCTGTAGCACTCAAAAACTGAAGAATCGCCGCAGGAGCCGCAGTAATTGAACTTGCAAAGATAACAGGGATAACTCCGGCAGGGTTTACCTTCAAAGGAAGGTAAGAGCTAGATGGAGCACCTTGTGCAACCTTAGTATATTGGATTGGAATTTTGTATTCTGCTTGTTGAACATATGTTGTAAAGTAAACAATCAACAAGACAGCGATAATCAAAATAACGACAAAGATAATGGATGAATTCAATCGACTACTTGGAATATTAACAAAATAGTCCACATAGATACTTTGAATCATCTCTGGAATTGAAGCGACAATCCCGGCAAAGATAATCATGGAAACACCGTTTCCGTATCCCTTATCTGTAATTTGTTCACCTAGCCATGTTACAATCATACTACCCGCTGTAAGGATAATCCCAATCATAACAAACACTTGTGGTGTCAAGTCAGTCGTTAGTAATTTAGCTCCAGATAAAGTATTAAATCCGGCAGTTATACCAATCGACTGTACAAAAGCTAGTACAAGAGCGATATAACGTGTTGCTTGATTTAATTTTCTTCTCCCCACTTCTCCTTGTTTACCCCACTCTACAAATTTAGGTAAAATATCCATCTGCAAGAGTTGAACAACAATTGAAGCAGTAATATACGGACTAACACCAAGTGCAAAAACTGAAAAGTTTTTCATAGCATTACCTGAAACCAGACTAAGCATATTCAAGAATGATAAACCACTAAGGGCTTCCAAACTTTTTGCGTTTACACCTGGAACAGTGATACTAGTACCGATACGAAAAACAAGAATAATGAAAATAGTGAAAAATATTTTGGATCTTACTTGTTTAACCTTGAGAGCCTCTTTTAATAATTTAAAAAACATAGGTCACCTCTCTTAGATGACTTCTACTGAACCACCTTTAGCAGTGATAGCTTCTTCAGCTGATTTAGAGAATTTAGCTGCTTTCACAGTTAATTTCTTAGTCAACTCACCGTTACCAAGAATTTTAATACCTGATTTTTCAGCTTTAACAATTCCTGCTTCGATAAGAACAACTGGAGTTACTTCAGCACCATCTTCAAAGACGTTCAATTGGTCAAGGTTCACAATTGCGTATTCTTTAGCGTTGATGTTAGTGAATCCACGTTTTGGAAGACGACGGAACAATGGAGTTTGTCCACCTTCAAAACCAAGGCGAACTCCGCCACCGCTACGAGCTTTTTGACCTTTTTGACCACGACCAGATGTTTTACCGTTACCTGATGAAGTACCACGACCAACGCGGTTACGTACTTTACGAGAACCTTCTGCAGGTTTCAATTCATGAAGTTTCATTTTTATTTTCTCCTCTTTTGTAAAATGCTAGCGCCGATAAGGAAGAAAAGGTTGTCTCCCCCATCAACTCGCCTATACGACGTCATCATAGATGACTATATCTAGTTTTAGGGGATGGTATAGTGCACATCCCCTAAAAATTCATTAGTTTACTTCTTCAACTGTTACCAAGTGAGATACTGCAGTAATCATACCACGGATAGCAGCGTTATCTTCTTTAATAACAGAGCTGTTCAATTTGCCAAGTCCAAGTGCTACAACAGTTTTACGTTGTGATGGAATGCGTCCGATTGGAGACTTAGTCAAAGTAATTTTAATTTGAGCCATTTTATCCCCTTTCTTATGCCAAATCAGAAACTGAAATACCACGAAGGGCAGCAACTTCTTCAGCGCGTTTCAATTGTTTCAAACCTTCAACAGTTGCACGAACAATGTTGATTGGAGTGTTAGAACCAAGTGATTTAGATGTAATATCTGCCACACCTGCCAATTCCACAACGGCACGAACTGCACCACCAGCGGCAACTCCAGAACCTTCTACAGCAGGTTTCAACAATACTTTAGCTCCACCGAATTCTGAAAGAACTTCGTGTGGGATTGTTGTTCCAACCATAGGAACTTCGATCAAGTTTTTCTTAGCATCATCTACTGCTTTACGGATTGCTTCTGGAACTTCTTGAGCTTTACCAGTACCAAATCCTACGCGACCGTTGTGGTCACCAACAACAACAAGAGCTGCGAAACGAAGACGACGTCCACCTTTAACAACTTTTGTAACACGGTTGACAGCAACTACGCGTTCTTCTAATTCAACTGCATTGTCTTTAAATGCCATTTTCTAGTGTCCTCCTATTAGAATTTCAATCCGTTTTCACGAGCTGCATCAGCCAAAGCTTTCACACGTCCGTGATATAGATATCCACCGCGGTCGAACACCACTTCTGAAATACCTTTAGCGTTTGCACGTTCTGCAACGAGTTTACCGACAGCAACGGCTTGTTCAGTTTTAGTTCCTTTTGAAACTTCTTTGTCAAGAGTTGAAGCACTTGCGAGCGTTACACCCGCTACGTCATCAATCACTTGAGCGTAGATGCCTGTATTAGAACGGAATACGTTCAAACGTGGGCGATCAGCAGTTCCAGAGAGTTTTCCGCGAACGCGACGGTGGCGTTTTTGGCGGAGTTTGTTTTTATCTGGTTTTGAAATCACAGTTTTCACCTCTTTAGTTTTAAATCGTGTGCTATGCACAAAGTTGGAAAATAGGTTGGTGGTTGAGACTCAACCACTCAACATTATTTACCTGTTTTACCTTCTTTACGGCGAACGAATTCACCAACGTAACGGATACCTTTACCTTTATATGGTTCTGGTGAACGAAGGCTACGTACGTAAGCAGCTGTTTGACCAACTACTTCTTTTGAAATTCCGCTAACAACGATTGTTGTTGGGTTTGGAAGTTCAAAAGTAATTCCTTCTGGAGCTTCAACTTCGTCTGGATGAGATTTACCAACAGCCAAAACAAGTTTAGATCCTTGAAGTTGTGCACGGTAACCAACCCCGCGCATTTCAAGTTCTTTCTTGAATCCTTCTGATACACCAACAACCATGTTGTTCAAAAGGGCACGAGTCGTTCCATGGATAGTTTTCATTTCTTTTGAATCGTTTGGACGGTGAAGAGTTACTTCAGTACCTTCCACACGGATTTCAATATCTTTTGAGAACTCACGAGTAAGTTCTCCTTTAGGTCCTTTTACAGTTACAACGTTGTCATTGTTAGTGAGTTCAACACCAGCAGGCAACACGATAACTTTATTACCAATACGTGACATGTTTATTTTCTCCTGTTAAATTGTCAGGCCAGAACGGCCAGTTTTCACGGGGGTAAGATACTTATTTAGTTCAAGAGCTGAACTGAACACGCTCTAACGAGCTTTGTATCTTGATTTGAGTTCGAGCTAAGAATTTGGTGAAAAAGATAAGCTTGTCTTGGAGCATCGCTCCTGCTACAAACTTCCTATTTTCACTGCATTCTTTTAACGCTCTCACATCATCAATTACCAAACGTAAGCGATAACTTCCCCACCAACATTCTTTTGGCGTGCTTCTTTATCAGTAAGCAAACCTTCAGAAGTTGAAAGGATAGCAATTCCAAGTCCGTTAAGAACTTTTGGAAGGTCTTCACGTTTTTTGTAGACACGAAGTCCTGGTTTAGAAACACGTTTCAAGTTAGTGATAACTTTTTCACCGTTTGGTCCGTATTTAAGGAATACACGGATGATGCCTTGTTTGTCATCTTCGATGATTTCAACGTTTTTTACAAAACCTTCGCGTTTAAGGATTTCAGCAATCCCTTTTTTGATGTTTGATGCAGGTACTTCAAGTACTTCGTGTTTAGCTTGGTTAGCGTTACGAATACGAGTTAGGAAGTCTGCGATTGGGTCAGTCATAACCATTTTGTTTTTCTCCTCTTACTAGTAGTTTGCAAGTTGCACTTGCTAGTTAATGATTGAGCTAGGCTCAGAAAGTATTAATACATTCAAACTAGATAATTTCCATTTGAACACGAGCTACAACCTGGGCAAAAAAGATAGATTTGTTTTGGAGCATCGCTCCTACACCAAATCTCCTATTTTTGCTGGGGTTGTTACGCTCTTTGTATCATGATATTACCAAGACGCTTTTGTTACACCAGGAATTTGTCCTTTGTAAGCTAATTCACGGAAGCAAACACGGCAAAGTTTAAATTTGCGGTAAACTGAATGTGGACGACCACATTTTTCACAACGAGTATAAGCTTGAGTAGAGAACTTCGCTGGACGTTTGTTCTTAGCAATCATTGATTTTTTAGCCATTAGATTTACCTCCTATATTATTTTGCAAAAGGCATTCCAAGGCCTGTAAGCAATGCACGTGACTCTTCGTCAGTGTTAGCAGTTGTTACGATAACGATGTCAAGACCACGAGTTTTGTCAACGTCATCGAAGTTGATTTCTGGGAAGATCAATTGTTCTTTCACACCAAGTGTGTAGTTTCCGCGTCCATCAAATGATTTTGTTGGAACACCGTGGAAGTCACGTACACGTGGAAGTGAAACTGAAACCAATTTATCCAAGAATTCGTACATACGTTCACCACGAAGGGTAACTTTTGCACCGATCGCAACACCTTCACGAAGACGGAAGCCGGCGATTGATTTTTTAGCTTTAGTGATAAGTGGTTTTTGACCTGAGATAAGTGCTAATTCTTCAGCAGCTTTTTCAAGGCTTTTAGCGTTTGATACAGCTTCACCAACACCCATGTTCAAAACGATCTTATCTACTTTAGGCACAGCCATCACTGATGAGTAGTTGAATTGTTCTGTCAAAGCAGGAACTACTTCATTAAGATATTTTTCTTTTAAACGATTTGCCATTATACTTCTCCTTTCCTTCGTGATTAATCAAGCACTTCGCCTGATTTTTTGTTGTAGCGAACTTTTTTACCGTCTACAAATTTGTAACCAACACGACCAGCTACACCATTTTTGTCCAAAACTTGAACGTTTGATACGTGGATAGCTGCTTCTTTCTCGATGATACCACCTTGAGGAAGCTCGTTAGTTGGACGTTGGTGTTTCTTAACGATGTTAACACCTTCAACGATAACTTTGTTTACTTTTGGAAGGGCAGTAAGGACAACAGCTTCTGTTCCCTTATCTTTACCAGCGATTACGCGAACTTTGTCGCCTTTTTTTACAAACATTAGGTTTCTCCTTGATTTTTCTTACGCCCATAAGGGCACCCTAGCTTGAAGCTAGGGGACTAGTTTGTTTCTAAAAATTAAAGTACTTCTGGAGCAAGTGACACGATCTTCATGAAGCCACCTTCACGCAATTCACGTGCAACTGGGCCAAAGATACGTGTTCCGCGAGGAGTTTTGTCTTCACGGATGATAACTGCTGCGTTTTCGTCAAACTTGATGTATGAACCATCAGCACGACGAGCACCTGATTTAGTACGAACGATAACTGCTTTAACAACGTCACCTTTTTTAACCGCACCACCAGGAGTAGCTTGTTTTACAGATGCCACGATAACATCACCGATGTTTGCAAATTTACGTCCTGAACCACCAAGAACTTTGATAGTCAAGATTTCACGAGCACCGCTGTTGTCTGCGACTTTCAAACGAGTTTCTGTTTGAATCATTTCAGTTTTCTCCTTTCAGGTTTGATTAGATGATGACCGCTTCTTCAACAACTTCTACAAGACGGAAACGTTTTGTAGCTGAAAGCGGGCGAGTTTCCATGATACGTACGATATCGCCTTCTTTGGCAACATTGTTTTCATCATGAGCTTTGTATTTTTTAGAGTAGTTAATACGTTTACCATAGACTGGGTGGTTACGTTTTGTTTCAACTACAACTGTGATTGTCTTGTCCATTTTGTCAGATACAACACGTCCAACAAGAACTTTACGATTATTGCGTTCCATTGAAATTTCTCCTTCCCTAGTCTATTATTTCGCTTCAGATTGAACTGTTTTGATACGAGCGATTTGTTTTTTAACTTCTTTCAAGCGAGCTGTTTGTTCCAATTGACCAGTAGCAGCTTGGAAACGAAGTTCAAACAATTCTTTTTTCAATTCGTTTTCGCGCTTCGCGAGTTCTTCTTGAGAAAGACCACGAAGTTCTTTAACAAATTCTTTTACTTCATTAAGTTTCATGCCTTCTCCTTATTCTGCTTCACGTTTTACGAATTTACATTTAACTGGCAATTTGTGGCTAGCAAGACGAAGCGCTTCGCGAGCGATCTCTTCAGATACACCAGCGATTTCGAACATCACTTTACCACGTTTAACTGGTGCTACCCAACCTTCAGGTGCCCCTTTACCAGATCCCATACGCACACCGATAGCTTTAGCAGTGTATGATTTGTGTGGGAAGATTTTAATCCAAACTTTACCACCACGTTTCATGTAACGAGTCATGGCGATACGAGCAGCTTCGATTTGGCGGTTAGTGATCCAGTGGCTAGTTGTAGCTTGAAGACCGTATTCACCGAATGCTACTTCTTTTCCACCTTTTGCTTCACCGCGCATTTTTCCACGGAATTCACGACGGTGTTTAACACGTTTAGGTACTAACATTGGTTATTTACCTCCTTTAGTGTTTTTGCGAGCTGGAAGAACTTCACCACGGTAGATCCATACTTTAACACCAAGTTTACCGTATGTAGTATCTGCCTCTTCCCAAGCGTAATCGATATCTGCACGAAGTGTGTGAAGTGGAACAGTTCCTTCAGAGTATCCTTCAGCACGGGCGATATCTGCACCGTTCAAACGACCTGATACTTGAGTTTTGATTCCTTTAGCTCCAGCACGCATTGCACGTTGGATTGCTTGTTTTTGTGCACGACGGAAAGCAACACGTTGCTCTAATTGACGAGCAATTCCTTCACCTACAAGGTGAGCATCCAAATCAGGTTGTTTGATTTCGATGATGTTGATGTGTACTTGTTTTCCAGTCAATTTGTTAAGTTTTGCACGAAGTGCATCAACGTTAGCACCACCTTTACCGATAACCATACCTGGTTTAGCAGTGTGAAGTGAAACGTTAACTTTGTTTACTGCGCGTTCGATTTCGATAGTTGAAACTGCTGCGTCAGCAAGTTCTTTTTGAACGAATTTACGGATTGCAAGATCTTCATGAAGGTAATCCGCGTATTCTTTTTCAGCATACCATTTGGCATCCCAATCACGGATGATGCCGACACGCATACCAATTGGATGTACTTTTTGACCCACGATTTTACCTCCTTATTTTTCTGCAACAGCTACAGTGATGTGAGCTGTACGTTTGTTGATTGGTGAAGCTGAACCTTTCGCACGTGGACGGAAACGTTTCATAGTTGGTCCTTCGTTTGCGAATGCTTCAGATACTACCAAGTTAGCTTTATCCAAACCAAAGTTGTTTTCAGCGTTAGCTACAGCTGAGTTCAAAACTTTCAAGATGATTTCAGCAGCTTTGTTTGGAGTGAATGTCAAGATTGCGATTGCATCGGCTACGCTTTTACCACGGATGTTATCAAGAACAAGACGTGATTTACGAGGTGAAACACGTACTGTACGAGCCATTGCTTTAGCTGAAGTAATTTCTGCCATTTATGTTCTCCTTATTTTCTACGTGTTTTCTTGTCGTCTGCAGCGTGACCTTTGTAAGTACGAGTTGGTGCAAATTCACCAAGTTTGTGACCTACCATGTCTTCTTGGATGTAAACAGGTACGTGTTTACGTCCGTCATAAACTGCGATAGTGTAACCAATGAAACTTGGGAAGATCGTTGAACGACGTGACCAAGTTTTAATAACTTTTTTCTTTTCGTCGTTAGCTTGAGCTTCAACTTTTTTCATCAAATGCTCATCGACGAAAGGTCCTTTTTTAAGACTGCGTCCCATTTTTATATTTTCTCCTTTAAATGTTGTACCACAGCGGCTTGCGCTCACATGGAGCGCTACCGAGCTGGCGGATTTACTAGTTGCTTAAGCGACTAGTTTAATATTATTTCTCGTTGCGACGACGAACGATAAGTTTGTCAGATTTCGCTTTCTTGTTACGAGTTTTAAGACCAAGAGCAGGTTTGCCCCATGGAGTAGATGGTGCTTTACGACCAACTGGTGCTTTACCTTCACCACCACCGTGTGGGTGATCGTTAGGGTTCATTACAGAACCACGAACTGTTGGGCGGATACCTTTCCAACGGCTACGTCCTGCTTTACCAAGGTTTACAAGTCCATGTTGTTCGTTTCCGACAACACCAACTGTAGCACGGCAAGTTCCAAGAATCATACGAACTTCACCTGATTGAAGACGAACAAGAACGTATTTACCTTCAGAACCCAATACTTGAGCAGATGCTCCAGCAGCACGTACCAATTCACCACCACGACCTGGTTTCAACTCGATGTTGTGGATCAAAGTACCAACTGGGATGTTAGCAAGTGGAAGAGCGTTTCCGACTTTGATATCTGCTTCTGGACCTGAAACGATACGTTGACCTACTTCAAGACCTTTTGGAGCGATGATGTATGCTTTCACACCGTCAGTGTAGTGTACAAGAGCGATGTTTGCAGAACGGTTTGGATCGTACTCGATAGTTTTAACAACTGCTTCAACGTTGTCTTTGTTACGTTTGAAGTCAACCAAACGGTAGAAACGTTTGTGTCCACCACCTTGGTGACGAACTGTGATACGACCGTTGTTGTTACGACCAGCCTTGCTCTTCAATGCAACAAGCAATGATTTTTCAGGAGTGCTTGTTGTGATTTCAGCGAAATCCAAAGAAGTCATATTACGGCGACCGTTTGTTGTTGGTTTATAAACACGAATTCCCACGATATTTCCTCCTTAGATTATTCAGCTTCAGCAGCAAACAACTCGATTGCTTTTGAATCAGCTGTAAGTGTGATGATAGCTTTTTTAGTTTTGTTAGTAAAACCAGTGTAACGTCCAACACGTTTAGCTTTTGGTTTTACGTTGATTGTGTTAACATTGGCAACTTTAACACCTTCGAAAGCAGCTTCAACAGCTTGCTTGATCAAAAGTTTGTGTGCACGAGTGTCAACTTCAAATACATATTTTCCTGCTTCAAGTTGAGCCATTGAGCTTTCAGTGATGACAGGTTTTTTGATAACATCATACAAATTCATTATGCAAGAACCTCCTCGATTTTAGAGATAGCTGCTTGTGTGACAAGAAGTTTGTCGCTATTTGCGATGTCAAGAACACTTGCAGTTGTAGCAGTTGCAACTTTCACGTTTGGAAGGTTACGAGCTGAAAGAGCTGCGAATTCATTTCCTTCTTCAAGGATAACAAGAACTTTAGAATCGATGCTCAATGCTGCAAGAACTTTTGCAAATTCAGCAGTTTTTGGAGCTGTAAATTCAAGAGAATCAACGGCTACAAATTTGTTTTCAGCAACTTTTTCAGAGTAAACTGATTTAAGAGCTAGGCGACGCACTTTTTGTGGAAGTTTGTAGCCGTATGAACGTGGAGTTGGTCCGAAGACAACACCACCACCACGCCATTGTGGTGAGCGGATAGAACCTTGACGAGCACGTCCAGTTCCTTTTTGACGCCATGGTTTGCGTCCACCACCTGATACTGCAGAGCGGTTTTTAACAGCGTGTGTTCCTTGACGAAGGCTTGCGCGTTGGCTGATGATTACATCAAACACAACTGATTCATTTGGTTCGATACCAAATACTGCATCGTTAAGAACAACTTGGCCAGCTTCTTTACCAGTTTGGTCAAATAATGTTACGTTTGCCATTGTGACTGATTTCCCCTTTCTTTATTATTTACCAGCTTTAACTGCTGATTTGATAGTGATAAGAGATTTCTTAGCACCTGGTACGTTACCTTTGATAAGGATAACGTTCTTTTCTGGAACAACTTGTACAACTTCAAGGTTTTGAATTGTTACACGGTCACCACCCATACGTCCTGCAAGGTTTTTACCTTTGAATACGCGGTTAGGTGCAACAGGTCCCATAGAACCTGGACGACGGTGGTAACGAGAACCGTGAGCCATTGGTCCACGTGATTGTCCGTGGCGCTTGATAACACCTTGGAAACCTTTACCTTTAGAAGTACCAGTTACGTCAACAACGTCTCCAGCTGCGAATGTTTCAACTGTAATTTCAGCACCAACTTCCAAGCCTTCAACGTTTTTGAATTCACGAATGAAGCGCTTAGGAGCCGTGTTAGCTTTCGCTACATGTCCTTTAGCAGGTTTGTTGCTCAATACTTCGCGTTTGTCATCGAAACCAACTTGGATAGCGTTGTATCCGTCTGTTTCAACAGTTTTAACTTGAAGAACAACGTTTGGAGTTGCTTCAATAACTGTTACAGGGATCAATTCGCCAGCTTCAGTGAAGATTTGAGTCATTCCCACTTTTTTCCCTAAGATTCCTTTTGTCATGAGAAAATAGTTCCTTTTCTATATTTTTTATTCAAAAAGTTTTTAACGAGCGTTTTTTATGCTCAAGTCTAAGATACAAAGGGCGTCAAACTCAAAGTGAAAATAGGAAACTGACGCAGTGTCTAGCAGACACTAGGAAGTTTATCTTTTTCACACCGAGTTTAGCCCGTGTTCAATTAAATTGAAACACCAGCCTCTGCTCTTTTATATTTTAGATTAAAGTTTGATTTCTACGTTTACACCACTTGGAAGATCCAATTTCATCAAGGCATCAACTGTTTTTTGAGTTGGGTTAACGATATCGATCAAACGTTTGTGTGTACGCATTTCAAATTGTTCGCGAGAGTCTTTGTATTTGTGAGTCGCACGAATGATTGTGTAGAGGCTACGTTCAGTTGGAAGTGGGATTGGACCCGCAACTTGTGCACCTGTACGAGTAGCTGATTCTACGATTTTTGCAGCCGCTGTGTCAAGCGTACGGTGTTCGTAAGCTTTCAAACGGATACGGATTTTTTTGTTTGCCATCTTTTTCTCCTTTTCGTCTATTTAAGATAATAGGCTAGCTCCACAAGAAAACCGACGCGGTGTTGCGTGGCAATGCAACCGAGCGTGTCGCAACCTCTTGCATCAAAGCTAAGGCTGTAATTTACAGCACCATAATAGAATAACACAAAGCCCCTGCGATTGCAAGGGATTTGTTGCTGTTTTTTCGTTTTTTTACAATGAAACTGTTTTCCTACTTTTTCTTTCTAAAATTAGGGATTTTCTTCTATCATAAGCCGACTCCTCTTGACCTCAAATTTACCTTCTGATTGGTCCACTAAGACATCCGCCTTAGACTCAGTTTCTTTATAATATCGCAGATACTGCTCCCGTCTCATCTGATGGCTAGCCAATATAACGAATCCATCACGATTTCTCACCGTCGTATCTCGAGCTAGGCGTCGCTTTAATTCGGTGTCCTCATCCGTGTAGAAACAGATGGTTTTGTCAAAGAGTTCTTTGGGTAAAAAGCCCACAGACATCCCTTCGACAATCAAAATCGGTTTTGCTCCAGACAAGATCTCACTAGCTTTCCAAGGTTCTTCAATTGTTAAGATATCCATACCTGCCTGCAATGCGAGGATATCTCTCTCCAAACTCGCCAGTTCATGCGCCACTGGCAGACAGGCCGTTACCTTTTGATTTGGCGCATCCTTTGGTACTACCAAATAGCGTCCGGAGGTGATATAAGGATCTGTTTCTAGCAAATTTACTGTGGTAGAATCTAAAGATTGGTACAATTCCTGTGCAAAGGTTGATTTACCTGAAGCCCCATGACCGTATATTCCCAGTGTCCTGACTTTGCCCTTTTCTATTTCTGAAACAAGCTGGTCTATTAAGTCTTTTCTCTTCATTCTCTCTTCACCTGTTCATAGCTTTCTTTTCCATCATTGAGTTTATCCCAAATCACTACTTGCCCACTTTTGAGCGATTTTTGTACATCGATAATTCGTTGATTGGACGAACCTCGAAACTGAAGCATGAGATTTCTCTTAGTTCGATCGTATCGTCCATCGACAAGAATGTCAATCAATGATAAGAGTTCCAGTTTATCTGGAGTTTCTAACAACATTTCTTCCCATGTATAGCCCGTCCATGACCAGATGTCTTTATCTGGCAATTCCTTCCGAATCCGCTTAACGAGTGGCAAGAGAATCCCAGTATTGAGAAAGGGCTCCCCTCCCAGCAAGGTCAAGCCTTGAACATAAGGTTGAGCGAGATCTGCCATGATCTGTTCTTCTAATTCTGCTGTATAGGGAATACCAGCATTGAAAGACCAAGTGGCAACATTATAGCAACCCTCGCAGTGAAACATGCAGCCTGATACATAGAGAGAGTTACGCACACCCTCTCCATCCACAAAATTAAAGGCCTTGTAATCAATAATACGCCCTTGACTAAGATCCTCGCTTTTCCATTCTTGTGGTTTTGGATTATTCATTCGCTACCTCTATCCAATAACGCTCGACTCCGTTACGAACATCCTCAAGGAGCCCACCATTTGCTAAAATGACTGCTCTGCTAGCAGGATTATTCACGCTACAGGTCACAAGAGTTCTCTTGATGTTCTTTTCCTTAGCAACTTGCAAGCCCTGACGGAGAGTTTCCTTAGCATAACCCTTGCCTCTTTCTGATGGACGAATGGAGTAGCCAATGTGGCCACCTTCTTCTAGGAGAAAGTTACTGAGGCGCAACCGAAGATTAAGAAATCCAAGTGCTTGACCTTTCTCAGAAAAAGCTACTAACTGAATTGCGGGAACCCATCCTTCAGTCAAATTAATCCCCATTTCCTGATTCTGATTACTTTCCAACCATTCCTCATAAGAAAAATTTTCTGTATCCCAGAAACCACCGTCGTGAGGCGACTGATATTTTTCAAACTCTGCCATCATCTCTAAAACTGTTTCTTTATCTGCTAATCTTGGTCTGCGTAATTCCATCCTTACCTCCCACTAAGAGAAAAGCGAGAGCTGACTCTCACTTTTATTTCTTCTTATTCTTATTTAAAAATTGTTCTCTGAGGTTGAGCAAGCGTTCTTTTTTACCAGCTCCACCTTTAGAGTGTTTCTCGTGATAACGGGTCACTTGTGCACGCCCCTTATCGTCTAATTGATATTTTCCCATTTCACTTCTTCCTAATTTGTTACTTGATGCCCAGCTATTTTAATCGTTGAGCCATTCATGTGTTTGACACGTGCAGCGATTTCCTTGTGACGTCCATTGACCATAGGTCTAGCTTGAGGATTACCTAAATAGCCACAAGTCCGCTTAACAACGTCTACTGTTTTAGGGTCGCTATTTCCACAGTTTGGACAAGCAAATCCTCTCTCAGTTGGTTCAAAATCCCCTTCAAAGTCACACTTGTAGCAACGGTCAATTGGTGTATTGGTGCCTAAATAGCCGACACGGTCATAGGCATAGTCCCAGACAGCTTCCAAGGCCTTTGGATTTTGCTGAAGGACTGGATACTCACAATAGTGGATAAAGCCACCTGACGCACCTGCTTCTGGATAGACTTTCTCAAAGTCCAATTTTTCAAACGGTGTTGGATTTTTACGAACATCGTAATGGAAAGAATTGGTGTAGTATTCCTTATCTGTAATATCAGGAATAGAACCAAACTTCTCTGTATCTAGTCGGCAGAAACGGTCTGTCAAACTTTCAGATGGTGTTGAGTAGATAGAGAAATGGTAGCCATATTGATCTGACCACTCTTCTACACGGCGTTTCATATCGCGAATGATGTCTAGCGTGAATTCCTTAGCATCTGGATTGCTTTCCCAGCTGTTACCAAAGAAAACAGTCGCTACTTCATACAAGCCGATATAGCCCAGTGATACTGTTGCTCTACGATTCTTAAAGAGCTGGTCAACACTTTCTTCTTTACCTAGACGATGACCAAAAGCACCGTATTGATACAGGATAGGAGCATTGGCTGGTGTCGCTTCCTTGGTCCGTTCGACACGGTAAACCAGAGCATCTTCTGCGATATTCATCCGCTCGTTGAAGATTTCCCAGAACTTGGTCATATCACCTTCAGACTCGAGAGCAATACGAGGCAGGTTAACCGTCACAACGCCCAGATTCATGCGACCTGAATTGACCTCGACACCATTTTCATCCTTCCATCCTTGAAGGAAAGAACGGCAACCCATAGGAACCTTGAAGGAGCCTGTCAAGTCAACAACCTTATCATAAGACAAGACGTCTGGATACATCCGCTTGGTTGCACACTCTAGAGCCAACTGCTTGATGTCGTAGTTTAGAGTTCCTTCCTCTAAATTGAGACCTCGTTTCAGAGTAAAGATGAGTTTAGGGAAGATGGCTGTTCGATGTTCTGAACCAAGGCCCTTGATTCGGATGTTCAAGATAGCTTTTTGAATTTCACGCTCAAAACGATTGGTTCCCAGACCAAAACCTAGCGAAGTAAAAGGTGTTTGTCCATTTGAAGTGAAGAGAGTATTGATTTCATACTCAAGAGATTGCATGGCATCGTAGATGTCTTTTTGGGTTTTCTTCCAAGCGTAATCTTCCCGTTTGTCAGGTAAGACCCACTCTTCTGCATCTTTGAGATGTTTTTGGTAATTCTTCTCTGCATAAGGCGCCAAAACTTCATCAATACGGTCAGCTGAACAGCCTCCATACTGGCTAGAAGCAACGTTGGCGATGATTTGGGAAATCTGAGCTGTCGCAGTCTGGATAGACTTAGGACTTTCTACCTCTGCATTTCCAATCTTAAAACCATTTTCCAACATACCCTTGAAATCAATCAAACAGCAGTTGGTCATAGGTGTATAGGGACTGTAGTCCAAATCGTGATAGTGGATATCCCCTTTTTGGTGGGCATTGGCTACGTGCTTAGGAAGCATTTGCAGTCCGATTGATTTCCCAACAATACCCGCTGTCAAATCACGCTGAGTGTTAAAGACATCACTGTCTTTATTAGCATTTTCATTGACAACTGCCTGGTCTTTGTTGAGAAGTTTATGGATGCTAAAGTTGATATCCGTCGCTTTTGAGCGCTCAAAATCCCTCTGCGTCCGATAAGTAATATACTCCTCAGCCAGCGCATATTCTTTGGCTTCAAGGAGTTCATGTTCTACGATATTTTGAATTTCATAAATCTTAACTCCCTGCGGAAAGCGACTATGAATTTCTGTGACAATTCGCTCAGTCAGAGCATTGAGGCGTTTTTCGACTAAGGGTGTCACATCCATAACCTTGTCTGCCGCCTTGTGGAGAGCCTTGTCAATCTTGTCCACATCAAATACAACACGTCTCCCATCTCGTTTCTCGACGAAGAGAGTTGGCAAAATTGTAATTTTTTCTTCTAGTGCAATCATATGCATGCTCTTTTCTAAAATGTTCTTTCTAAAAAGTATTATACCACTCTAAAAAGAAAAATCAATATCTTGTGGTAAAAATCCTAAAAATTTTAAAAATACACAAGATATTGATTTGATTATTTTAATTTATATAGTTTGAATTCGTTCGTATCCGTCTTAACAAGTTCATATTTTTCACTAAGCAAAGTCTCTACATCTGACCACAAAGCCACTTGTTGATTAACCATAATCATCTTCGGTTGATTCTCCTTCAGGTCATTCATAAGTTTGGTTTTATTCTCATCGCTTGCAGTATAGAGAGTTGGGATCAATAAAGAACTTGGTGCTAGACGTTCACTTTCTAGATAAAACTCGGGACGGTTATCCCACGCATATACACGATCTTCAACACTCGTTTCCTTTTTGACGACACTCGCAAGACGGGCTCTTTCTTGATATGCTGATGGATGAAAAACATAACGACTCAAAACTGGTAGAAGCAATAAATAAGCTATTGCAACAAGCGGTAAGTATAAATTACTTTTTAGGAAAGAACTATCGCCATCATTTCTCCGACGACGATTCACTCTATCCTTACCCTTAATTTCTGTTATAAGGAGTAATGTCAAGAATGGAATCAGCAGGACTAAACGTGAACCATACGCTGACTCTTTAGATAAAATCAACATAGATAACACAAGCAGCAAGCCTAAGCTAGCAACAAGTGATAATGAATATTGCTTGGCTGGTTTTAATTGGAATAAGCCCTTAAAGAGGAGAGTGAGAGAACCAACCCCAATAGCAAGCAATCCATAGAAAACTGCATTTTCAACCAAAAGATTATTTGCAAACAGACTCACTGCATTTAAGGGGTAAAAAGTTTGACTAATCGCATCACCAAAACTTCCTTGCAAGACCGTAAAATAACCTAAAGGATAAAAGACAATAGAAAATCCAAGAGCAGCTGCAAAAAATTGATACAATCCATGAACAAATCGATGCTCCGCCACATTAAAACCGATCAATGCCAAGGCAATCGTAGCTACAAATAAAGCTGTAGGCAATGGAGCAAGGAAGAATGCTAGAGCAAAACTCATTCCAAGTCGCAAAAATCCTTTATCACTATCCGGATAAGACAAATACTGCGTCACAATGTGCAAAGAGTAAAATAAAAATGGTAATGCTAGGAAAAGGGCATAACCTCCACCAAAACCAAGTCCTGCAACGAGGAGATAAAATACAAACACAACTTGCTTGGCCTGCTCACTTTGGTCGGTAAGAGTATCTGCTGCTTTAAAAAGGAAAATACCTGCCCCAAACAGAGCCAACCATTCCACAAGAGAAATTAAAACACTCCCTTTCAAAAGATAAGCTACTAAATAATAAAGCAAGCCATTAGTCCCAAAGTAGTCTATATAAATCTGACCAGTTTGATGCAAGGCCCATCCAATATAAAGGTCCTGAGTCTGTTGAGGGCTCATTAAATCAAAAATAAAAGGTAGGACAACAGAAATCACTGTGGCAATCAAGCTTCCAATCAAAATACTAAAAAGCGGAAGCAGAGTTTCCTTTTTTTCTGGTAATGTCCAATCTGGGTAACGAGATTCTTCATAGCTCTCATCTTTTTTTCCATATACATTCATTCGTTTTTCCTCCAAGTTTATCTGTTTTAGTATATCAAAATCTTACCGGAATGTCAGCCCGGGATTGGTATTTACCTTATATCCTATCTAGAATAGCGATTCGTTTGATGCTACAAAAACAATCTAGCCTCCCGAATTGAAAGTCTCCCTTAACCATATAAAAAGATTTAACTCAAGGTCAAATCTTTTTGTTTTTAAAGCATGGGTGCAAATAACTGGACAATTTCTTTGATAAGAGTTTGATACCACTTTGGTTTAATGGTGTAGGAATTGATTTCTCGTGAAACTTGGAGAATTCCTCTAAAATCCTCCGCAATATCTAGAATTGATTGGGTTCGATATAACAACACTGCATTTTCATAGTGATGAACCAGACTACGATAATCAAAATTGATAGTCCCAACGGTTGCTACCTCGCCATCAACGATCATTTGTTTACTGTGAAGGAAACCTGGACTGTATTCGTAAATGCGGACTCCTGCCGAAAGCAGATCTAAGTACGCTCCTCTAGTGACTAATTGGATTACTTTCTTATCTGGAATATAAGGTGTAACAATTCGCACATCTACTCCTCTCAGGGAAGCATTTTTAATACTTTCAGTCAAATCATAGTCAATGATAAGATAAGGGGTCGTAATATAGATATAATCTGTCGCCTGATTGATGAGATTCTGATAAACAGTTTTTCCCACCTGAGCTCGGTAAATGGGTTTAGGTCCGCTACTATATGGTATACAAAACCCTTGACCATCTCTCGGTTGATTCTCAAGGTGATATTGATCGAAATCACTAATTTCCCCACGATTTATATACCAAGTTGCTAAAAAGAGTCTTGTTAAAGCCTTGACCGCTAAACCATCTAAACGGATACCACTATCCTTCCAATATCCAAATCTCTCTACATGATTGATATACTCATCTGCAAGGTTAATACCACCAGTATAAGCAATCTGACCATCAATAATTAAGATTTTACGGTGATCACGATTGTTATAAGCAACTGTCAAACGAGGAATTACCTTGTTAAACTTATGGGCCTCAATCCCTCTTCCCCGAAGCTGAATAGTATAATCACCAGGTAATGTTGCCATACAACCAATGTCATCATAAAGCATTTTCACTTCTACACCTTGGGCGACTTTTTCTTCCAAAATCTCTAAAATACTATTCCACATCAAACCTTCTTCGACAATATAGTACTCTAGAAAGATAAACTTTTCAGCTTTCTTAAGATCCTCCAGCATCTGTTGCCACATACTTTCTCCAGAAGCAAAAAACTTCGTATCTGTTTGATCATATACATCTGCATTTGTATCCATACTGAGGAGTGATTTGATGACTCCGTAAGCAGATTTGTCTTGTTCCTTTAATTCCAAACGCAAAGCTCTACTGTTATCCTCACGATGAACCATGGATTGCAATTGTTCCAGTTGCTTCATTTCTTTCTTGGACAAACGACGTTCTCCAAACATGATATATAGCAATGGTCCAAACACTGGAACAAAGGCTACTAAAAGCCATGTTACCTTACTCTCGGGATTCATAGAACGATTGACAATCGATACAATAGTCGCTAAACTCACTAAAACAACAAGAATAATCCAGATAATAGGCGCCATTCGTCCCAGATAGAGAAATACACCAAAAACAAGACAAAGTTCAAGTAGCATAATCGAAAGACTAAAGCCATACTTGGACATCAATAATTGAAATTTTCTATATTTCATATCCCCTCCTTGATATTTTGATACTCAATGAAAAGCAAAGAGCAAACTAGGAAGCTAGTCGCAGGTTGCTCAAAACACTGTTTTGAGGTTGCAGATGGAAGCTGACGTGGTTTGAAGAGATTTTCGAAGAGTATGAATGCTAAAAACAGGTAATTAATACTAGTATAACGCAGGTATTCGGTAGAAGGCAAGTATTTATAATCATTTTTCTGAGTAAAAGCAAAAGAGACTGACAAAACCAGTCTCCTTCCAGTCTATTTTGATAAAACAATGCGATCAGACGCTTCTCTATCCCTATCGTCAATAATCATCTGATTGCCATTAATTGCATAAATCTTGGCATCATCCCCAATAATCATGCGTTGATTAGCGGCATCGAAGCTAACCTGCTTGATTTCTTGATCTCCGTCAGTTTCTACCTGTGTCCATGTACCAGTTGTTCCAGTTACCACTAAAGTGATACGGTCTCCTTCGTCCTGACCAGTATAAGTTCCATCAATATTGGTTGGTTGAGCCTCAGGCGTATTTTGTGAAGAACTTGTCGCTGCCTGGTTTGAATTTTCTGCCGAAGATGAAGCAGCAGGTTGTGATTGCTGAGTTTGTTGTGTTTGCGATTGAGCTACTGGTTGTTGAACTTGTTGAGCTCTTTGTGAACAAGCTACTAAGAGACTAAGACTTGCTAGAGAAGCAAGAGAAAGTGTGAATCTTTTTAATTTCATGATGAATTTCCTTTCTGCTACCAATTTACAGAAGTTTTTCCTTCTAACTAGTAGTTTTCCTAGTATAACAAGTTCAAAAAAGGAGGTCAATTTATCTGCTCATGGGCCAGCAAGTAGGCCCGTACTTCTGAGATAAAATAGAGAGACCCTGTAACGAACAACAAATCCTGGGCATCTGCTCTTGTTTCAAAATCGCTAATAAATTCTCGGTAAGAAGGAACTATATTGTAACCTGTTACATCTGTTTCATCCAAAGAACCTTGATAGTCAAAGCCGGTCACCTTGAGTTCCACCTGAGGTAATTTTTCAGTCAGATAAGCCAACATCCCTTGATAATCCTTCCGTTTCAAGGCTCCAAATAGGATTTGAGGACGATAACCTTCCTGCTCTTTTTCTTTGATAAATTCAACCAAGCGGGTCAAGGCAGGGAGGTTATGAGCACCGTCCAAATAAATCTGAGGACGAATACGCTCTAAACGACCAGCCCAATAGGTCTTCTCCAAAGCCTGTCTTACAGCCTGCTCATTAACAACTTCCTTTTCTTCCCTCATAAAGAGAAGAAAAGTTTGCAACGCCAAGGCCGCATTCTCCTGCTGATAAGCTCCTTCTAAACCTATTTTCAGCTGCAAAATATTTAGTAAAGAACTTGAAAAATCACCATTCAACATTGAAAAATCCTGACCTGTCTGATAAAGGTCAACAGCTAAAGATTCGGCTTTTTCCTGACAAACAAGCCTAGCTTCTGAAGACAACTTCGCAATCACTGCCTTCTTACCAGCCTTAAAAATACCAGCTTTCTGCTCTGCGATTGCTTCTAGACTATCGCCCAGAGTCTCCTGATGGTCAAGTCCGATGGAAGTGATGACAGCAATCTCTCCGGTTACCACATTGGTCGTGTCAAGTAAGCCACCAATTCCCACTTCCAGTAGAACCAAATCAACCTCTTGCTCTCTAAAATAAAGAAAAGCAATCAAGGTCAGCAATTCAAAAAAGGACAACTGATCATGGGTTTGCAGAAGCGTTTTCTCCATCTCCTTGACCTGCTCAGCCAAACGAATAAAGTCTATGTCTGCTATAGGTTGCCCGTTAATGCAGATTCGATCATTGATAGAGACGATATGAGGGGAGGTAAAGGACGCAACTTTTTTGCCATGCCCCATAAATAACTCCCTCATAAAAGCAATGGTAGATCCTTTCCCATTAGTCCCAGTGACGTGGATAATAGGGTAAAACTTTTCGGGATTTCCTAACAAATCCACCGCTTGTTGCATTCGCCCCAAACCTGATCGAAAATTCAAACCAATCCGACTGTGAAGCCATTCTTCTACTTCAAACATATATATCTCCTTGACAAAAGTCCAATCAATTACCACATCAAAGCATGATGACTAATAAAAACAAGGCCAGGATTTTCGTCCCGACCTCTAACCTGGTTAGCTAATAACTAGCTACTATGAATATTAACTTGAGCTAAAAACATCCACTTGATGTTCCAACTCTTCCAATTTCTAGGAGTTTTAGTGATACAGTCTCCCAGACTTACTTACGGTCTTTATTTTTAGCGTAAGGGTAAAAACGTCCCCGGACTTACCAGCTCTTTTTTATTTCAAAGAGCTGGGCTAAAAACATCCACTGGATGTTTTTACTCCTCCATAAAGCTGTTGAAGACTTCTTCAATCATGTTCCATTCGTCTTCTGAGTCTTCTGGGATTGGTTGCAATTCGCCTTCTGTTCCATCTTCGTTTTCGATGAATGAGTAAGCTTGGATTTCAACTTGTCCGTCTTCGTCTTCTTCTGCGTTAACTGGTACTAGAAGAACATAGTTTTTACCAAATTCTTCTTTTCCGTCAATCGTCAAAAGGATTTCAAACAAGGTTTCATTTCCTTGCTCATCTACTAGTGTAATTAATTCACGTTCTTCGTGGTCGTGGTTATGATCGTGTGACATAGCCTCTCCTTTGTATTAAAATTTTCTATCTAAATAATTTTGTAAAATCAGCTGAGCTGCTAACTTATCAATGACTTTCTTACGCTTGTTACGGCTGATATCTGCTTGTTCAATCAACATGCGCTCTGCGGCAACTGTTGTCAAGCGTTCATCTTGATAGTCTACTGGTAAATCAAAAAGCTCTTCTAACTTTGCTCCGTAAGCTTGACTAGCTTCCACGCGCGGTCCGCTTGTATTGTTCATGTTTTTAGGCAAGCCCACTACAAATCGTTCCACCTTGTATGTATCAACCAACTCTTTAACGCGATCAAAACCAAATTGGCCTTGTTCCTCATTGATTTGGATGATTTCAAGCCCTTGAGCTGTAAAACCGAGCGGATCGCTAATGGCCACCCCTACCGTTTTTGAACCGACGTCCAATCCCATAATTCTCATAGATTATAGATCGACTCCTTGTCCTTTTAGGTAGTAGCGAACCAATTCCTCAACGATTTCATCACGCTCATACTTACGGATTTGATTTCGTGCATTATTATAACGAGGAACGTAGGCAGGGTCTCCACTCAATACGTAACCTACGATTTGGTTAATTGGGTTGTAGCCCTTATCGTTCAACGAAGCATAGACATCAGTCAAAGTTTCGCTAATTTCTTTTTTATTGGAATCGTCCAATTTAAAACGTACTGTTTCTTCAGTAAATCCCATTCTAACACCCTCTTTCCTTAGAATAGTACCATTATAGCATAATTCCTTACGTTCTACAATTCAGGCAGTCTATTGATTTGGATTTTCTACTGTTCTGTCGCGCCATTTGCCAATCTGTCTGCTACATATTGACTCGGTTCATTTTTCAAAAGATTTTCCAAGCCAATATTCTTTAGATATTCAACCTGTGAAGCTTTTTTGATATCTAAAACCTGAAAATCATAAGTAGTTGTTGTTTGAATTTCTGTTTCACTTAGTAGCTTCGTCTCAAGAGTAAAACCTGGCAACTTGCGTGCTTCCTGAATCGAGGTATCTTTACCTTCAGCTTCAATAAGGGCTTTTTGGGTAGCCTCTACACCATGCTCAGTTACAAAAGTCTTCAATTCATCGGTAACTGGTCTTTTCTGAATAATAGTCAAACTTAAAAATTGTTTTCCTTTATATGTGACCGTTTGAATCTGCTGACTACCGTCTGTTGACTTCGGTAGCATAAATGTTTTTGTAACTACTGTATTCTTCTCAGCATTCTCTAGGACAGGTAAGGTTGACTGTAACGTTTCAGATTCACTACTAGAGGACGCAGTTGTCGCTTTTTTTTGCCCACATCCAGCAAGCAAGAAAAGTAGTGCAAAACTTGTAATCAGTATTTTTTTCATAATTCCTCACATCATTTTTGAATTAAAAGAGTAAACAAGGCTAGGAAGCACTCCCAGCCTTGATGTTTATAGAGCTGCACGCAAACGTGCTTCTGCATTTTCTACATTACGGACAGAGCGTGGTAGGAAGGCACGAATATCGTCTTCCTTATAGCCAACTTGCAGGCGTTTTTCATCTACAAGGATTGGGCTCTTTAAAATTCTCGGTGTTTCCATAATCAGATTGAGGACTTCATTGACACTCAAATCTTCAATATCCACTCCAAGGGCTTTGGCATAGCGATTTTTAGATGAAACAATGCTGGCTATTCCGTTATCTGTTTTGGTTAGAATATCCAGTAATTCTTCTCTAGTAATTCCTTCTTTACCAAGGTTTTGTTCTTTATAACTTAACTGGTGGGCATTGAGCCAGGTTTTCGCTTTTTTACAGCTAGTACAACTTGAGACTGTATAAATTTTAATCATGTACCTACCCCTTTCGCTACATGTTACTATCAGTTTAGTCTATTATACCATAAAAAACATCCGACTTGCGACCTATTTTTAAATTTTTTTGACTTTTTTCGTCATTTTCGTACTTTTTTCTTGACAAAATGAAATTTACAGCCATTCTTTATATTTCTTGATATAGATTTTTTTCACAATTGTCACGCTAATCATGTACAAAATGATGATAAAAATCAAAAAGATGAAATAAATCGGTTTCAAAGGAGTTAAATGAAGAAAGCTAGCTAGTAGACTGTAGGGAAGGAAGGTCACAAAGGCTGCAGCCAATAAGGTTGTCACAAGGACTAGCCAAGCTGGACGACTTTGTAAAAAAGGAATGTTGGCTGAACGCAACATATGGATAACCATGGTCTGCGACCACATGGACTCGATAAACCAACCCGTTTGGAACAAAACAATAAAGCCTACGGCAGACTCTGCCCCATGAACGTAAGTTTGACCTGTTGTCATAGGTACAATGATAAAATAAAGCAAACTGAAGGTCAAAATATCAAAGGCAGAAGAGATAGGTCCCATCCAAATCATGAAACGTGTGATGGACTTAGCTTCCCAGGTATGCGGATTTCTCAAAAAATCTTTATCCACCTTGTCAAAAGGCAAGGCAATACAAGACAAATCATAGACTAGATTTAGGATAATCAAATGAACTGGAGCCATCGGTAAAAATGGTAAAAAGATTCCAGAGACCAATAGGGATAAGATATTTCCAAAATTAGAACTCACTGTCATTTTGATATATTTGGTCATATTGGCATAAACCTTACGACCTTCAACAAGTCCTTTTTCAAGCACCATTAGATCCTTATCAAGCAGGATAACATCAGCTGTTTCTTTGGCAATATCTACTGCTGTATCAACAGAAATCCCCACATCTGCAACTTTCATAGAAGGAGCATCATTGATTCCATCTCCCATATAGCCAACAGCATGACCATTGGCCTTAAATTGCAAAATAATCCTTGCTTTTTGATCAGGAGAAAGTTTGGCAAAGACTGTTACCTCCTCTACGGCTTGGGCCAATTCTTGATCACTCATCTGATCAATTTCAGACCCCAACAGCATCTGATTGATATCCAAACCAACCTTTTCACAGACTGCTTGGGTAACTTTTTCGTTGTCTCCCGTCAAAATCTTTGTTTGAACCCCATGCTCTAACAGTGCCTTAATTGCTGGTGCTGCAGATGGTTTAGGAGGATCTAGGAAAGCTAAATAACCAGTTAGAATCATATCTCCTTCGTCATCAACTGTATAGGCATGACCTTCCCTCAAACCTGACTTATAGGCCACTCCCAAGACACGCAAACCTTGTTGATTTAGCTGTCTGACTTCTGCTAAGATTTCTTCTCTAATAGCATCTGTCAAGGGAGTAATCATTCCATGATATTCCGCATGACTGGAAATCATCAACATTTCCTCAAGGGCTCCCTTAGTTACCAAACTAACCGTTTCGTGTTCATCCTTAACGATAACACTCATCCGTCTACGTTCAAAATCAAAGGGAAGTTCATCTATTTTTTGAAAGGTTTGAGCCAGATTTTGCAAGAGGGCGTGTTCTTTTGCTTCCTTTTCAGTCCGCTTGATAATAGCTCTGTCCATCAAATTTTTCAGACCAGTTTGAAAATAGGAATTGAGATAGGCCCGTCTCAAGACGGTCAAATCCAAGCGCCCGTGGATGTCCAAGGGATATTCTAGAACGATTTCATCTTGGGTTAAAGTTCCTGTTTTATCTGTACACAAGATATCAATCGCCCCTAAATCCTGTATGGCATTGAGTTTTTTGATAACCACTTTTTCCTTGGCCATGATAATAGAACCCTTTGCTAGGCTAGCGGTAATAATCATAGGCAGCATCTCAGGTGTCAATCCAACACCGACACTCAGTGCAAATACACCTGCCTCTAACCAATCACCATCTGTTAAACCATTGGACAAGAAAACGATGGGAACCATAACCAACATCAAGCGAATCAAGAGCCAAGAAATACTATTCATCTCCCGTTCAAACGAAGTAGGCTCATCATAGGTGTTTAGAGTCTGCTCAATGGCTCCCATCATGGTAGCATCACCAACCGCCAAAACTACAGCCTTAGCACTACCAGACAAGACATTGGTTCCCATAAAGGCCAAGGATTCAGCTTCGAGAAGGCTATCAGATTGTTGGTCTATTGCCCTGGTCAAGGCCAATTTTTCAACTGCATCACTTTCTCCTGTCAAACCAGACTGTTGTACAAAGAAATCGCGCGACTCAAATAAAAGAAGATCTGCTGGAATCATATCACCAGCGCTTAATTTAACCACATCACCTACTACCAAATCATCGATAGGTACTTCTTGAATTTCCCCTTGACGAATGACAGTCGCTGTGTTAACAATCATTTTTGAAAGATTGGTGGCTGCCTTATCACTGCGGAGTTCTTGAACAAATCGAATGCCACCAGAAATGAGGACTAGGACAACAATGATAATAGAAGTCGTGGGATCCTCTTGACCTGATTTTGCCAACCAAACATTGGTCACTAAAGATATAGTAGCAATGACAAGCAAGATAATTGTGAAAGGATTGATAATCGATTCGTAAATCTTTTTCAAAATCGAATCTTCTTGGCCTTTGGTAATCATATTTTCTCCATAGAGGCTACGATTTTTTTCGACTTGTTCCTCTGTCAATCCGTTTAAACTGGTATGATAAAAAGTTAGACTCTCGTCTAAAGGGACTTGAATAGCTGTCGCTAATCTTTCTTTTGTAGTTTTCATGTATTCTCCTTCCTTAGTGAGAATAGCAATTTTTACTCACTTTCTCACTCTAAACAAGGAGTCACTCACTGTCTAATACTCAATGAAAATCAAAGAGCAAACTAGGAAACTAGCCACAGGCTGTACTTGAGTACGGCAAGGCGACGTTGACGTGGTTTGAATTTGATTTTAGAAGAGTATAAATCTCAAAGGCGAGTATACAAAACAGTAACTGACTCATATACTGCGGCTCTGGATGATCATCAATTTGCATACTCTTCTCCTTTCTTTATTTTTAACAGTAGAAAATCCTACCATCAAAAAATGGCAGGATTAAAAAACTAATTATCTGTTTTTTCGTTCAAGCTTTAACTCCATAGGGCAATGTAATGAGCTTAGTCTTAGCCTTCGCGACCAAAACTGTTGACCAACGAGTAGTGTCTCCACTGCTTTGCGGTAGTCATCCGTATCCCTATGGTAGCCTCACCTACCGTTTTCGTCTTTCAGTATAAACCTTTAAATTTTAAAAGTCAATCATTTGAGCTGTTTGACTATTAAATGACTATCAACTCTTTTGGAGCTAGGGTCAATAATTCACAACCTGTCTCTGTAATCAAGATATCATCCTCAATACGAACGCCATATTTGCCTTCGATATAGATACCTGGTTCATCGGTTAAGGCCATACCTGCCTTAATAATTTCTGTAGAAGTTTGGCTAAAGTAAGGCTCTTCATGGATATCCAGTCCAATACCGTGTCCAATACCGTGGGTAAAGTAGTCGCCATAGCCTGACTCGATGATAATATCACGAGGAATTTTGTCAAAGTCTCGGAAAGCTAATCCTGCCTTAGCCTGGTCAATCAAGGCTTGGTTGGCTTTCAGAACCGTATTGTAAATTTCCGCCTGCTCGTCGCTGACATGCCCCAGATAGATAGTTCGTGTCATATCGCTAACATAGTGGTCATAGAGGCAACCGAAATCCATGGTAATAGCTTCCCCTAGCTCCACTGGTTTGTGCATGGGATGAGCATGAGGTTTGGAAGAGTTGATACCGCTAGCTAGGATAGTGTCAAAAGACAAGCCAGATGCTCCCAACTCACGCATACGGAAGTCAAGGAAGTTGGCAATCTCAATTTCAGTTTTTCCTGGTGTGATAAAGTCAAGCGCATCGCGAAAAGCTTGGTCTGAGATAGAACAAGCCTTGCGAATAGCTGCAATCTCTGCCTCATCCTTAATCATTCGAAGGCCTTCAACAAACTGAGTTTGTGGAAGCAAGTCCAAACCTGCAAAAGCTGCCTGCATACGGTGATAATAAGAGACTGAAATCTCATCTTCAAAACCGATACGAGACAAGCCCATGTCCTTGACAATTCCTGCAATGACAGCCAATTCATCACGGTCAGCCACAATCTCAAAACCACTGGTTTCTTGCTTGGCTGCAATGATATAGCGAGAGTCTGTCACCAAAACCTGACGGTCACGACTGATGAATACTGTTCCATTTGAACCCCAAAAACCAGTCAAATAATAGACGTTTTTAAGGTTATTGATGATAATGCCATCCAGTTCCTTTTCTTGCATTTTAGATAGAAATGCTTGTACGCGTTTATTCATGATGTAACTTTCCTTTCAAATACTGTCCTGTGTAGCTGGCTTCGTTGGCCGCTACTTCTTCTGGAGTTCCCGTTGAGATGATGGTTCCACCACCGACACCGCCCTCAGGTCCCAAGTCGATGATATGGTCTGCTGTCTTGATAACGTCTAGATTGTGCTCAATGACGAGGACTGTATTGCCATCGTCTACAAAGCGAGCTAAAACCTTAAGCAAGCGAGCAATATCCTCGGTATGAAGACCTGTCGTCGGCTCATCCAGAATGTAGAATGACTTACCTGTCGAGCGTTTGTGGAGTTCACTAGCCAGCTTCATACGCTGAGCTTCTCCTCCAGAAAGGGTGGTAGCAGGTTGCCCCAATGTCACATAACCAAGTCCCACATCCTTGATGGTCTGAAGTTTACGTTGAATCTTTGGAATGTGTTGGAAAAACTCCACCGCATCGTTGACGGTCATGTCCAAGACTTGCGAGATATTTTTTTCCTTGTAATGAACTTCTAGGGTCTCACTGTTGTAGCGGGTTCCGTGGCAGACTTCACAAGCCACATAAACATCTGGCAAGAAGTGCATCTCAATCTTGATGATCCCGTCACCTGAGCAGGCTTCACAGCGACCACCCTTGACGTTGAAACTGAAACGCCCCTTCTTGTAACCTCGAATCTTGGCCTCATTTGTCTGGGCAAAGAGGTCACGGATGTCGTCAAAAACTCCCGTATAGGTAGCCGGGTTAGACCTCGGCGTTCGTCCGATTGGACTCTGGTCAATATCAATCAAGCGGTCTACATGCTCAATCCCTGTGATGGTCTTGAATTTACCAGGCTTATCTGAATTACGGTTGAGCTTCTGGGCAATAGCTTTTTTGAGGATGCTGTTGATTAAGGTCGACTTCCCTGAACCTGATACCCCTGTCACCGCGATGAATTTTCCTAGTGGGAAACGAGCTGTGACATTTTGCAGGTTGTTCTCACGCGCTCCTGTCACTTCGATAAAACGACCATTTCCGGTACGGCGATCTTCTGGCACTGGAATGGCACGTTTTCCTGACAAGTACTGGCCTGTGATAGACTTACTGTTACGAGCCACCTGTTTGGGCGTACCTGCCGCAACAATTTCCCCACCAAAAACACCGGCACCGGGACCAACGTCAATCAGATAATCCGCCTCACGCATGGTATCTTCATCATGTTCCACCACGATAAGAGTATTGCCCAAATCACGCATCTTTTTGAGACTGGCAATCAGACGGTCATTGTCCCTCTGGTGAAGACCGATTGACGGCTCGTCTAGGATATAGAGGACACCTGATAAGTTAGAGCCAATCTGGGTCGCCAAGCGAATACGCTGACTTTCCCCACCTGAAAGGGTTCCTGCCGAACGTGACAGGGTTAGATAGTTAAGACCCACGTTATTAAGGAAAGTCAAACGGTCCTTGATTTCCTTGAGAATGGGACGAGCAATAATAGCTTCATTTTCAGACAAGGTTAGCTGACTCACCAAGTCCAAGTGATCTGCGATAGACAGGTCTGAAATTTCTCCGATATGTGGACCTTGCTCGCCACCCACACGGACAGACAAGGCCTGGTCATTGAGACGATAGCCGTAACAGGTTCCGCAGGTCAGCTCATTCATGTAGAGGCGCATCTGGGTGCGGGTGTAGTCACTATTGGTTTCATGGTAGCGACGTTTGATATTATTAACAACTCCCTCAAAAGGAATATAGATATCACGCACGCCACCAAATTCATTCTCATAGTGGAAATGGAATTCCTTACCATCTGATCCATAGAGAATCAAGTTCTTATCTTCTTCTGACAAGTCCTCAAAAGGCTTATCCATATCCACTCCAAAAGCTGTCATGGCCTGCTCTAGCATATTTGGATAGTAGTTAGATGAGATAGGATTCCAAGGTGCTAGCGCCCCCTCACGTAGCGTTTTGCTGGCATCTGGCACTACTAGGTCGATATCCACCTCCAGCTTGATGCCCAAGCCGTCACATTCACTACAAGAACCAAAAGGTGCATTGAAAGAGAAGAGACGAGGCTCTAACTCTGGAACAGTAAATCCACAAACTGGGCAGGCATAGTGCTCAGAGAACAATAACTCAGAGTCGTCCATAGTGTCGATAATGACATAACCTTCTGCGATACGAAGGGCAGCCTCAATGGAGTCAAAGAGACGACTACGGATGCCCTCCTTGATGACAATACGGTCAACCACGACATCAATATTGTGTTGCTTGCTCTTAGACAACTCTGGTACTTCGGTCACATCATAGACTTCCCCATCCACACGGACTCGAACATAACCATCTTTCTGAACCTTCTCGATAACACCCTTATGTTGGCCTTTTTTCTTGCGGATGACAGGGGCCAAGATCTGCAAGCGCTGGCGTTCAGGTAACTCCAAAACCTTATCAACGATTTGCTCCACCGAAGAGGCCTTGATAGCCCCATGCCCGTTGATACAGTAAGGCGTCCCCACACGTGCGTAGAGGAGACGCAGATAGTCATTGATTTCAGTCGTTGTTCCCACCGTCGAGCGAGGATTTTTACTAGTCGTTTTCTGGTCGATGGAAATAGCTGGGCTGAGACCATCAATAGCATCTACATCAGGCTTCTCCATATTTCCCAAGAATTGACGAGCATAGGCTGACAAACTCTCTACATAGCGCCGTTGTCCCTCGGCATAGAGGGTATCAAAGGCCAGACTGGATTTCCCTGAACCTGACAAGCCTGTCACGACAACCAACTTGTCTCGTGGAATCTCCACATCAATATTTTTTAAATTATGGGCACGCGCCCCATGAATGACAATTTTATCTTGCATCTTTGTTCTTTCTAGTCCATTATTGCTTACCATTATACCAAAAAAAGTGAGATTCTATTACCCAAAAGGCTGAATTTGTAGTATAATAGTACGGTGTGAAAAAATCTGAAAAATGAGAAAGGATAAGGGATATGAAACAAGTTTTTCTCTCTACAACAACTGAATTTAAAGAGATCGATACGCTTGAACCGGGTACTTGGATCAATCTCGTCAATCCGACTCAAAATGAATCACTCGAAATCGCCAACGCCTTCGATATTGATATCGCCGACCTTCGAGCACCGCTCGATGCGGAAGAAATGTCTCGTATTACCATTGAAGACGAGTACACCCTGATTATCGTTGACGTGCCAGTCACAGAGGAAAGAAATAACCGCACCTACTACGTAACCATCCCGCTTGGTATTATCATCACCGAGGAAACCATTATCACTACGTGTTTGGAACCATTACCAGTCCTTGATGTCTTTATCAACCGTCGCTTGCGTAATTTCTACACTTTCATGCGTTCGCGTTTTATCTTTCAGATTCTTTATCGCAATGCAGAACTATACCTAACAGCCCTTCGTTCGATTGACCGTAAGAGTGAACAAATCGAAAGTCAACTGCATCAATCAACTCGTAATGAAGAATTGATTGAGCTCATGGAATTGGAAAAAACCATCGTCTATTTCAAGGCTTCCCTCAAAACAAATGAGCGTGTGATTAAGAAATTGACCAGCTCAACCAGCAATATCAAGAAATACCTTGAGGACGAAGATCTGCTTGAAGACACCCTGATTGAAACCCAACAGGCCATCGAGATGGCAGATATTTATGGAAATGTCTTACACTCTATGACAGAGACCTTTGCCTCTATCATTTCCAACAACCAGAACAACATCATGAAAACCTTGGCCCTTGTGACCATCGTCATGTCCATCCCAACCATGGTCTTTTCTGCCTACGGGATGAACTTTAAGGATAATGAAATCCCCCTAAACGGTGAGCCAAATGCCTTCTGGTTAATCGTCTTTATCGCCTTTGCTATGAGTGTCTCGCTCACTCTCTATCTCATCCATAAAAAATGGTTCTAAGAGGAATATTTATGTCTCAGATTGATCTACAAAAATTAACTAAGAAAAACCAAGAGTTTATCCACATCGCTACCCAACAATTCATCAAAGATGGGAAAACAGACGCTGAAATCAAGACTATTTTTGAGGAAGTCATTCCTCAAATCCTTGAAGAGCAAGCCAAGGGTACGACTGCTCGTTCCCTCTATGGCGCGCCAACTCATTGGGCTCATAGTTTCACTGTCAAGGAACAATATGAAAAAGAGCATCCAAAAGAAAATGATGATCCAAAACTGATGATTATGGACTCAGCTCTTTTCATCACTAGCCTCTTTGCCCTCGTCAGCGCCCTCACAACCTTCTTTGCGGCAGATCAAGCTTTCGGCTATGGATTTGTCACCCTCCTGCTAGTTGGACTGGTTGGTGGATTTGCCTTCTACTTGATGTACTACTTTGTTTACCAATACTATGGACCAGATATGGACCGCAGTCAACGTCCACCTTTCTGGAAATCTGTACTGGTTATCCTAGCTTCTATGTTCCTTTGGTTGCTTGTTTTCTTTGCAACAAGCTTCCTACCAGCTAACCTTAACCCCGTACTTGCTCCATTGCCACTAGCTATTATCGGAGCAGCCCTCCTAGCCCTTCGCTTCTATCTCAAGAAGCGCTTGAACATCCGCAGCGCAAGTGCAGGACCAACACGCTATTAAGAGAATGATAAAAGCAACTGCAGGTGCGGTTGCTTTTTTACTACTTTCTTGATTTAAAAGCATTCTTCTGAAATCCCACATAGCCCTATCTAATCTTTTATGATAAAATAGGCTCATACTCAATGAAAATCAAAGAGCAAACTAGGAAGCTAGCCGCAGGTTGCTCAAAGCAGTGCTTTGAGGTTGTAGATAGAACTGACGAAGTCAGTAACATATATACGGCAAGGCAAAGCTGACGTGGTTTGAAGAGATTTTCGAAGAGTATTAAAAGTATTCTTCTGACATCCCACATAGCTTTCTCTTATCTTTTGTGATAAAATAGGCTCAATCTATTTCTAGGAGGATAAGATATGGTTTCTACTATTGGTATTGTTAGTTTATCTAGTGGCATTATCGGAGAGGACTTTGTCAAACATGAAGTTGACTTGGGTGTCCAACGTCTCAAGGATCTGGGACTCAATCCTATCTTTTTGCCCCATTCGCTAAAAGGATTAGACTTTATCAAAGACCATCCTGAAGCGCGTGCAGAGGATTTGATGCATGCCTTTTCTGATGATAGCATCGACATAATCCTATGCGCCATCGGTGGAGACGATACCTATCGCTTACTACCTTATCTTTTTGAAAATGACCAACTACAAAAGGTTATCAACCAAAAAATATTTCTTGGTTTCTCGGATACAACCATGAACCATCTCATGTTGCATAAACTAGGAATCAAGACTTTTTATGGCCAATCCTTTTTAGCTGACATTTGTGAATTAGACAAAGAAATGTTAGCCTATAGCCTTCACTACTTTAAAGAATTGATTGAGACGGGAAGAATCTCAGAAATCCGCCCTAGCAATGTTTGGTATGAGGAACGAACGGATTTTAGTCCCAAGGCTCTGGGGACACATCGTATCAGTCATGCAAATACTGGTTTTGACTTGTTGCAAGGAACTGCCCAGTTCGAGGGAAAAATCCTCGGTGGTTGCCTCGAATCCCTCTACGATATCTTTAACAACTCTCGATACGCAGACAGCACGGATCTCTGTCAAAAATACAAACTTTTCCCTGACTTGTCAGACTGGGAAGGAAAAATTCTCTTGCTAGAAACAAGCGAAGAAAAGCCTGAGCCGGAATATTTCAAAAAGATGTTGCAGACTTTAAAAGAAACTGGCATATTCGAGGTCATCAGCGGACTCTTGGTCGGGAAACCTATGGATGAAACTTTCTATGACGACTATAAAGAGGCACTATTGGATATCATTGACAGCAATATCCCTATTGTCTATAATCTGAATGTCGGCCACGCAACTCCAAGAGCCATTGTCCCCTTCGGAGTCCACGCCCATGTAGATGCAAAGGAGCAAATCATTCGCTTTGACTATAACAAAAAATAAATAGTTTCTCTATTTTTGTGCTTTTGTATTGGTTTTCGTTACAATTTGTATCTGAATTTATTGCATTTCGCTAATTTCTATGGTATCCTTTTGAAGGAGGTGTATATGACAAAACAAAAAATTAATCGAATCGTAGGTTCTATTGGTGCCTTTATTGGAATTATAGTATTTATTGCCTACATACCTCAAATTATCGCTAATTTACAAGGAAATAAAGCTCAACCATTTCAACCTTTATCAGCTGCAATATCTTGCTTAATCTGGGTTATTTATGGATGGACAAAGGAACCTAAGAAGGATTGGATACTAATCATTCCAAATTCAGCTGGTGTTATTTTAGGTGGAATCACTTTTCTGACTTCACTCTAACAAATATACTAGTATATATAAAAAGCTGGGAAAAATTTCTCAGCTTTTTTCTATATTCTCAGATATGCTAGTTACCTGTACACACTAATGACCGCTTTTCCACTCACAACCATTCTCGTGGTCATCAACTAGCCCTGCTGCTTGTAGAAAAGACAAGACAGCGACTGGACCTGTGAACTTGAAGCCTCGCTTTTTGAGATCTTTGGCTAATTTCTCAGACAGAGGTGTTTTAGCTGGGGCTTGGCGGTAATCGGGAACATCGTTAACGATCGTTTTCCCCTCAACAAAGGACCAAAGATAGGCATCAAAAGAGCCATATTCTTCCTGTAGTCGTAGAAAGGCTTGGGCATTAGCGCGTGTAGCAAAAATCTTAGCTCTATTTCGGATGATGGCTGGATTCTCCAGCAAGGCTTCCAATTCGGTGTCAGTCATCTCTGCGACTGCTTGAATGTGATAGCCATTAAAGGCTTCTCGGAAAGATTGGCGTTTGTTGAGCACCGTTTCCCAAGACAGGCCTGCCTGATAGGTTTCCATACACAACAACTCAAACAATGCTTGGTCATCATGGAGGGGTTGGCCCCACTCCTCATCATGATAGGCAATGTAGAGCGGATTGGTCATCTTGACCCACGAACAACGTTTTGTCATGCTCTGCTCCTATTTGACCAACATTTTAAGGGCCGACTTGATATAGTTCTCAGCTGTATCTGTCGTTCCTTCAAAGAATTTCTTGATTTTCTTGAGCTCGGTTGCCTTGTAGCCCAGTGCCAACATGGCTTCCATAGCTTCTTCCAATTCTTGATTTTCAGCGCTAGCTTGCACTGCCACCTTAGCAGGAAGGTCATCACTAGCCACGACTACCTTGCCTTCCAAGTCCAGCACCATCTGCTGGGCTGTTTTCTTGCCAATTTTAGGGAACTTGGTCAAGTAGGTGATATTCTTGGTTTCGATGGCTTGAACCAGGCCAGCATTGTCATCGGCAGCGATAATAGCGAGAGCTGATACAGGACCAATCCCAGAAACCGAAATCAGACTGAGAAAGAGCTTTTTCTCGTCTTCTGAGCAAAATCCATAAAGCAGATGAGCGTCCTCACGCACGATCTGATGCACATAAATTTGAGCTTCTTGGTTGACCTGTCCTGAGTAGGCATAGGGATTAGCCACATGCAAGATATAACCGATACCGTTGACTTCAAGAACAATGTATTTGGCAGTGATTTTGGTAATGATTCCTTTAAGATATTCGTACATAGTTTTCCTTTTCTCTTATTTCGTTTATCTAGTATATCATATTTTCTTTATCCGAGGAGCGAGAATTGATTATCACAAATACAGTATATCAAAAATAATTTATGTTTATCTGTTGACATATTCAAAATTAAGTACTATAATCATCTGTAATTGAATAACTATCTTCAGGGCAGGGTGCAATTCCCTACCGGTGGTATAGCCCACGAGCCGAAAGGCATGATTTGGTGAAATTCCAAAGCCGACAGTATAGTCTGGATGAAAGAAGATAAAAGTATATTTGTGCTTTTTGTGTGCTCTGAAATGATTACTTGTCATTTCAGAGCATTTTTGTTAATCGCATAAGTTTTCTTTTGTATGCCTTGAATAGTCCCCTATTCAAGGTATATTTTTTGGAGGTAGTGAGATGAGCGACTCAGAATATATGAAATTAGCAATAAAACTGGCACAAAAAGGGGCTGGTTACGTCAATCCCAATCCTATGGTCGGCGCAGTTATTGTAAAAGATAATCACATTATCGGACAAGGATATCATGAGTTTTTTGGTGGCCCACATGCTGAGAGAAATGCTCTTAAAAACTGTAGAGAATCCCCTGTCGGAGCAACGCTTTATGTAACACTTGAACCCTGTTGTCACTTCGGGAAAACACCTCCTTGTATAGATGCTATAATCGATAGTGGTATTACAAGAGTAGTCATTGGAAGTTTAGACTGTAATCCTATTGTATCTGGAAAAGGAGTAAAGATACTTGAGGAAAATAATCTTCAAGTTACTGTTGGAGTTTTAGAAAATGAGTGTCTTAACTTAATAAAAAGTTTTAGAAAGTATATTACCCAGCATGTACCCTATGTTTTTATGAAATATGCAATGACAATGGATGGAAAAATAGCCACTAAAACAAATCAATCCAAATGGATTACTGGAGAAGAGGCAAGAAAGCATGTTCATCAGTTACGACACCATGTCAGTGCGATTATGGTGGGAGTCAATACTGTTATTCAAGACGATCCTTTGCTAACATGTAGATTGGAGGAAGGGAAAAATCCTATCCGTATCATATGCGATACACATTTACGAACTCCTCTTACCTCTAAAATCGTAAAAACAGCAAATGATATTAAAACTTACATCGCCACTTCCTCTGAAGACAAAAATAAAATGAAGCTATATCAAAATCATGGCTGTGAAATACTTTCCATAAAGAAAAGAGGCAATCATATAGACTTATCAAGTTTAATGCAACATCTAGGAAACATGCAGATTGATAGCCTACTTCTAGAAGGGGGCAGTCTAATGAATTGGAGTGCTTTGGAACAACAAATTGTTGATGATCTGAAAATATATATTGCACCAAAAATTTTTGGAGGCCGTGCCAAGTTTCCTGTCGGAGGCGAAGGTATTTCTTTGCCAAATGACGCTATTAGCTTGAAACCTTATGCTTTTTCTCAAATAGGAGATGACTATCTCATAGAAAGTGAAGTGATTTATCCATGTTCACAGGAATAATTGAAGAAATCGGAAAAGTTGAAAGAATACAGAAAGACTCTCGTAATTGTAAACTATCAATTAAAGCCTCAAAAATATTAACGGATATTCATTTAGGCGATAGTATAGCAGTAAATGGTATCTGTCTTACAGTTACTCATTTCAATCATCAAGCCTTTACAGTTGATGTAATGAATGAAACATGGAGTCGAACAGCTCTTACTCTATTAAAACATGGAAGTGAGGTAAATCTAGAAAGAGCCTTATCTGTCAACGGTCGACTTGGGGGTCATGTCGTTACAGGACACATTGATGGTACAGGAAAAATCTCGTCAATAAAAAAAGATGATAATGCTGTATGGTATCAAATCAACACACAAAAAGAAATTTTAGATTTAATAGTTGAAAAAGGATCTATTACAATTGACGGCATTAGTCTGACTGTCGCTAAAGTCTCCAAAGTAAACTTTTCAGTATCTGTTATCCCTCATACCTTGGAACAAACCATTCTTAAGAGTAAACAAGTCGGGAGTACAGTAAATCTTGAAAATGATATCTTAGGTAAATATGTGCAAAAACTGATGGATAACTCTCCAAAATCAGAAATATCTAAGGAACTATTATATCAAAATGGATTTTAGCAGAAAGGATGATCAGTCAATGGAATATCGAAAAATACAAGAAGCATTAGAAGCATTGCAGAAGGGACGACTTGTTCTTGTTATAGATGACAAGGATAGAGAAAACGAAGGAGACTTAATTTGTTCTGCACAAGCAGCTACAACTGAAAATGTTAATTTCATGGCTACTTATGCCAAAGGATTAATTTGTATGCCTATGAGCGAACGTTTAGCTAATCAATTAATGCTTTCACCTATGGTTGAAAACAATACAGATAATCATAAGACTGCTTTTACAGTTTCAATTGATTATAAAGAAACGACCACAGGTATTTCTGCCGAGGAAAGAGGACTGACCGCACGTATGTGTGTAGCTGAAGATATAACACCTTCTGATTTTCGCAGGCCAGGACATATGTTTCCTTTAATTGCAAAAAAAGGTGGTGTTCTAGAAAGAAATGGACACACAGAAGCAACTGTTGATTTATTAAAATTAGCTGGACTAAAAGAGTGTGGCCTATGTTGTGAAATAATGAATCATGATGGCAAAATGATGAGAACAGATGATTTAATTCAGTTCTCGAAGAAACACAACATTCCACTAATTACCATCAAAGAATTACAAGAATATAGGAAAATATATGATCAGCTGGTAGAACGAGTTTCAACTGTCAATATGCCTACTAGATACGGTAATTTCAAAGCAATTAGCTATATAGATAAATTAAATGGGGAACATCATCTTGCTCTTATTATAGGAAATATAGAGGACGAAGCCAATGTATTATGTCGTGTCCACTCTGAATGTTTAACAGGGGATGTTTTAGGCTCTTTACGGTGCGATTGTGGACAGCAATTCGATAAAGCTATGAAAATGATTGCTGAGAATGGTTCAGGTGTCTTACTTTACTTACGACAGGAGGGACGAGGAATTGGACTTATCAATAAATTAAAAGCCTATCATTTACAAGATCAAGGAATGGATACGCTTGATGCCAATCTTGCCTTAGGCTTTGAAGGTGATTTAAGAGAATATCATATTGGAGCACAAATGCTTAAAGACCTGGGACTACAGTCACTACATTTACTGACAAATAATCCTGACAAAGTTGAACAGTTAGAAAAATATGGAATTACCATTTCCAGTAGAATACCAATCGAAATAGAAGCTAATCCTTACGACAGTTTTTATTTAAAGACAAAGAAAAATCGAATGGGTCACATTTTAAATATGGAGGAAAAATAAATGAACACTTATGAAGGTAATTTAGTAGCGAACGATATTAAAATCGGTATTGTTGTAGCGAGATTTAATGAATTTATAACGTCAAAATTATTATCTGGAGCACTAGATAATCTCAAAAGAGAGAATGTAAACGAGAAAGATATCGAAATAGCCTGGGTTCCAGGAGCTTTTGAAATACCACTGATTGCATCAAAAATGGCAAAAAGTAAAAAATATGATGCAATTATCTGCTTGGGAGCTGTCATTAGAGGTAGTACAAGTCATTATGATTATGTATGTAGCGAGGTATCTAAGGGAATCGCCCAAATCAGTTTAAATAGCGAAATCCCAGTTATGTTTGGTGTGCTAACGACAGATACAATTGAACAAGCCATAGAGCGAGCTGGCACTAAAGCAGGAAATAAGGGTTCTGAGTGTGCACAAGGAGCTATTGAAATGGTCAACCTAATTCGCACATTGGATGCATAGAACAGACTCTACTTTTAAACGAATAAAGAAACTAAGCAAAATCGCAATTTAATACTCTATGAAAATCATAGAGCAAACTAGGAAGTCAGTCGCAGATTGGTAAGACACAGCTTCGATGTTACAGACAAAACTGGCAGAATTAGCTCAAAACACTATTTTGAGATTACTGATAAAACGGACATAGTTTAAAGAGATTTTTGACGAGTATTCGGAAGAAAAAAAAGTAAATATTTCCATGATAAAACGCATAGAATCAAGGTTTTTGAACACCTGATTTTATGCGTTTTTCTGATTTTGAAAATTTTTCCCAGACTTTTTGTACTTTGTATACTCAATGAAAATCAAAAAGCAAACTAGGAAGCTAGCCGCAAGCTGTACTTGAGTACGGTAAGGGGACGTTGACGTGGTTTGAAGAGATTTTCAAAGAGTATTAATATTTCCCCAATTCACGAAGACTAGTGTGATTTTCCTGAATACGTCGGAACATCTTTTCCATATCCGACTTGGTGAAATGCACCAAAACAGGACGTCCGTGGGGACAGTTGTAGGGATTGTCACATTGAGAGAGCTGATAGAGGAGCTGTCTAGCCGAATGGTCGTCAATACGATGGTTGGCCTTGATAGACCGTTTGCAGGACATCATAATAGCCAACTCTGCTCGGTATTTCTTGATAGAAACTTCCTTGGTCAAGAATAGCATGTCACACATTTCATAGATGCCTGATTCAATCTCTTCTTCTGCCATCCAAATAGGATGTTCACGTAAGATAAATTGATTTTCCCCGTACTCTGCTAGAAAGACGCCCACTTCCTCCAAAAGTGCCATTCTTTCCTTGAGACGCAGAGCATCATCCGCTGGAAATTCAAAGATATAGGGCACTAGGAGTTGCTGCTGGCTCTGGTCAACATTGCCAATGCTTTCACGGTATTCCTCATATTTAACCCGTTCCTGAGCTGCGTGTTGGTCTATGATGTAGAGCCCGTCTCGCCCTTGGGCAAAGAGATAGGTTCCATGCATTTGCCCGAAAAATTCCAACTCTGGGAAGCTTGATGATTCTTCTCGCTCCAGCTTGTCATAAGCCTTATCAAGACTCGCAAGGTCTAACTCTGGGTGATCTAGCTGATCGTAGTTAGCAGGTTTTCTCTCTGCAAAATGCAGTTTTGCTGGCTTGGTCAATTGATCCAAGGTTTCCTTGGCAAACAGGGTTAAATCCTGTTTCTCTTCAGTCAGATTCACCTGATAATCAGCCACCTCAGCTTGGCTAGATCTTGTCGGCTCTGTTTTCTCATAGTAGAGAGTATTTTCTTTGAGGGGAAGAATGGTCTGCTCCACCTTTTGACGATTGCGCACAGTCGATTTAGCAAGATTTTCCAAAGCATCTGGTATCAAGGTTTGTTCCTTGAGACTATTTGCAATAGCTTCTGAAACCAACGTCATCAGTTCTTTTTCCTTGGAAATTCGCACCTCTTGCTTAGTAGGATGCACATTGACATCCGCTAGATAAGGGTCGATATGGATGTGAATGACAGCCAGTGGAAAACGTCCCACCATGAGCTTACTTCCGTAACCATCTAAAATAGCACGATTGAGTAAAAAGTTCTTGATATAACGGCCATTGATGAAGAGACTGATATAGTTGCGATTAGCTCTAGTTAACTCAGGCAAGGACACAAAGCCAGAAATTTCGAAATCAAGGTCAGAATTTTCAATTTCAATCATCTTCTTGGCGCTAGCTAAACCGTAAATCCCTGCGATAGCTTGGCGCAGTTGACCAGTCCCTGCTGTCCGTGTCATTTCCTTGCCATCACTAATCAAGCTAAAAGAAATCTCAGGATGGGCCAAGCCCAGACGGTTGACAATATCAATGATATGAGACAACTCTGCTTGCTGACTCTTCATATACTTGAGGCGGGCAGGCGTGTTGAAAAATAGATCCTCCACACAAACCTTGGTTCCCACAGGACTAGTCGCTGGGACGACTTCTTCAACTTCTCCCCCACGCGCGACTAGCTTGATTCCGTGACTTGCGCCCTCAACTGCTGTAAAAAGAGTTAAAACGCTGACGGATGCGATAGAAGGCAGAGCTTCACCACGAAAACCAAGCGTCCGAATTCGAAAGAGATCTGCCTGATTTTTTATCTTACTGGTCGCATGACGACGCAGAGCCAGCTCTACCTCATCGTGGGCAATTCCATGACCATTATCTGTGATTTGAATCTTCTTGAGACCAGCTTCCTCAATCTCAATGATAATCTGACTAGAACCCGCGTCAATGGCGTTTTCTACCAATTCTTTGACCACACTGGCAGGACGTTCAATGACCTCTCCTGCCGCAATCTGGTTTGCCAGCACCTCTGGCAATTCAATAATATGAGACATTTTTCAGCCCCTTTCTGTATCTATTTTCCTAGAAATTGATTAGTGCTATTATACCATATTTCAGATAGGACAGAAAAGCTCCACCACATAGGATACAAATCCCTCCACATAGACAAAGTCCCTTGCTAGGTGTCGTAAAATAGTGTTTAATAAAGGTGTACAAGAAGTGATCACAATTTTGTATGAAAAACAAGGAGAGAAATTTATGAAAGTAGAACTACAGATTAGTGAAACTTACGAAGAGGAAAAGCTGATTGTTCAAGCACCTCAGCCGACAGATAAAGTCCAGAAAGTCATCGAGTTCGCAGAAAATCTTGACCAAAAAGAAACAATCAAAGGAAAGATTGATGATCAAGTCTATCTAGTTAAGGTTGGTAAGATACAACGCTTCTATATCGAGAATCGGAAGGTTCTAGCAGAAACGGCGAGTCAGACCTACAGCATTGATTTGCGACTCTATCAGGTCCTTGAAATTCTGCCAACCAATTTTATCCAAATTTCCCAATCAGAAATCATCAATATCGATTACATCTCTCATCTCAAGCTCACCCCCAACGGCCTAGTAGAAATTTTCTTGAAAAACGAAAGCTTCACCTACTCTTCACGCCGTTACCTAAAAACCATCAAGGAGAAATTAGAACTATGAAAAAACAAGTATTTCACGATGCAGCCACTGGTGTTCTTATCGGCCTCATCCTCTCTATCATCTTTTCACTCATTTATGCACCAAATACCTACGCACCACTAAGTTCCGACTCTCTCATCGGCCAAGTGATGGCTCAACATCAGGTTCACGGTGCCCTGGTCTTGCTCTACTGCACACTGACCTGGGCAGCCATTGGTATTCTCTTCAACTTTGGCAAGCGATTATTCAGCCGTGACTGGAGCTTGCTCCGTGCAACTCTGACCCATTTCTTCCTCATGCTAGTAGGCTTTATCCCATTAGCAACCCTAGCAGGTTGGTTCCCCTTCCACTGGATTTTCTATCTCCAGCTCATTCTTGAGTTTACAATTGTCTACCTCATCATTTGGACTATTTCCTATAAAAGAGCATCAAAAAAAGTAGACCATATCAATCAACTCTTGGAGCATAGAAAGTAATAGCAATAATCCCACTCACAAATGCATGAGTGGGATTATTTTTATAGTTTCTGTTTTAACTCGACCAAAACATTCATAGCCTGCATAGGTGTCATATTGTAAACATCCAGTTTAGCTAATTCTGCTAGGATAGGATGCTCTTCTGCCGTATCAAAGAGTGAAATCTGTTCTGTGACAGCACTTGTTTGTCTCATGGGAGCAGAACTCTCTGTTCCTTGATTCTCTAGCTGAGTCAAAATCTTATCCGCCCTTGCTAAAAGGTCTGCTGGTAAACCAGCAATCTTGGCAACATGGATACCGTAGGATTTATCAGCTGGACCTGGTTCAATCTTGTGAAGGAAGGTGACCTGCCCATCCTGCTCCAAAGTTGCCACGTGGACATTGACCAAGTGTTCCAAGCTAGACTCCAGACTAGTCAACTCATGGTAGTGGGTCGCAAAGAGGGTCTTGGCTCCGATATGTTCATGGATGTATTCGATGATGGACTGAGCAAGAGCCATACCGTCATAAGTTGCAGTTCCACGTCCCAATTCATCAAAGAGAATCAAGGAATTTTTGGTTGCATGCGAAATGGCATTATTGGCCTCCATCATCTCCACCATGAAGGTTGATTGACCTGAAACCAAGTCATCTGCTGCTCCGATACGGGTAAAGATAGCATCAAAAATAGGTAAATAGGCGCTTTCTGCTGGCACATAAGAACCCATCTGGGCCATAACCGCCGTCATGGCTAACTGACGCATGTAGGTAGACTTCCCGCTCATGTTTGGCCCTGTAATTAGTTGAATACTGGTATCTTCTGCCATCTGAATCGTATTGGGAATATAGGTCTGAGCCCCCATGACCTTTTCAACGACAGCATGGCGCCCTTTCTGAATATCAATTCGCGAATCATCTCCGAATTCAGGTCGAATCAAATGCTGGGTTTCAGCCACAACCGCCAGACTCTGTAAGACATCAACTGTCGCAATTCCTTGAGCTAGAGCCTGCAAACGCTGGATGTACTTGCTGATCTCTTCACGAATACGCATAAAAATTTCGTACTCTAGATTAGCTGACTTCTCACGCGCCTCAAGCATATCTCCCTCGATACGGGCTAATTCTTCGGTGCCAAAACGTTCTGAGTTTTTCAGCGTCGCCTTGCGGAAAAAGTGAGCAGGCACATTTCCCAGTTGCGAATTGGTTACATGGAAATAGTAGCCATCCTTTTTATTGTAGTCAATCTTAAGCGTGCTGATACCAGAGTTTTCTCGCTCCTTAGCCTCAATCTCAGCAATCCAGCTAGTCCCTTCTCTGAGAACGCGACGGTACTTGTCTAAAGTCTCATCAAATCCAGTGCGGATAATACCACCTTCTGTAATCACATGAGGAGCTTCAGGAGAAATCGCTGCGCTAATCAAACTCTCCAACTCAGGGATTCCATCCAGTTGTTCGATGAGATAAGCTAGAGTAGGTTGCTCCATGCCTTCTAAAATCGCACGAATCCGTGGCACACTAGACAAGGTGGTCGCCAACTGCAGGAGGTCCTTGGGATTGGTTTTGCCAAAAGAAACCCGACTAGCCAAACGTTCGATGTCATAAACACCCTTGAGACTGTCTGTCAAATCACTACGCTCAAAGAAATGGTCTAGAAAGACCTGCACCACTTCTTGGCGTTGGACGATTCGTTCCTTATCAATCAAAGGACGATGGATCCAAGAACGTAACAGCCGCATACCCATAGCTGTTTTGGTTTCATCCAAAAGCCAGAAAAGACTGCCTTGCTTCTTGCCTGACCGAGCATTCTCAACCAAATCCAGACTAGCCTTGGTCGCATAATCCATCTGCAAGAAATCCTTGATTTCATAGCGGATAACAGGTTTGAGGTGGTTCAATTCCCTCATCTGGGTTCGATGGACATACTGGAGCAACTTACTAGATGCCGCTTGCTCCACAGCTACTAATCGTGAATCCAGTAAATGAAGGTCTTCAAAGCCTTCTTTTTCATAGGAAAGTACCAGATTCATCTGACGACTAAGGATTTGTTCCTCTTCCTCAGACAAGTCATAACCCAGCACCACTTCTCGCGCCTTGAGATTACGGATTTCCCCACAAACCAGCGTGAAATCCAAAAGACCTGTCACATAAAAGTCACCCGTCACCAGGTCCATATAAGCTAGGCCAAATTGATTGCCAGCACGGTCTATGGCAACCAAAAAATTATTCTGACTATCCGGCTTACTACTATCGACCACTGTCCCAGGTGTAATGACCTGAACAACCTCTCGTTTCACAACCCCAACTGCTTGTTTAGGATCTTCCATCTGCTCTGCGATAGCTACCTTATAGCCCTGCTCAATCAAGACATCGATGTACTGTTGAGCAGAATGATAGGGGACACCCGCCATAGGAATCGGATTGTCGGCATTCTTGTTGCGACTCGTTAAGGAAATCTCCAGAATCTGCGCAGCATTGACCGCATCCTCATAAAATAATTCATAAAAATCACCCATCCGAAAGAGCAAAAAAGCATCTGGATATTGCTTTTTAATATCCACATACTGTTGCATGCCGGGTGATAGCTTTTCTGTCGTCATTGTACGTCTCTCCTTGTCAAAAATAAGTCTTGAGAGCAACTCCCAAGACCTTACTTATCTTTCATCAAATCTAGCAAACGATCTTCCATGAGTTTGGCAACGTGCTGGTCTCGACAAATGACCAATAAGGTATTGGCACCAGCAACTGTTCCTAAAATCCATTCATCCTTGTTTGCATCTACAATATTTGCTAAAACAGAGGCTTCGCCCAATTTGGTATGAAGTACCAAGGTAAACTCTGCTCTTGCAACACCTTCTAAATGATGAGACAAAAATTCCACCAAATCAATCTTTTCTGTCTCATTTGCTAGTACATAATACACCATATCATTTTTCTTGACCTTGGTCAAGCCAATTTCGCGCAAATCACGAGACAAGGTTGTCTGCGTCACAAAGACATTGTGCGCCTCCAACCGATCTTGAATTTCTTTTTGTGTACTTAATTTCTCCTCAGTAATCATTTTTTTTATTAACTGATGACGATCTCTTTTTCTCATAAAATCCTCTTATATGCATATTTATAACTAATTTTATAACTATATTATACCAAAAAAATAGGAGATTTCAAAAATTTTTTCTTCTTTCTTTAAAATTGTGATAAAATAGTAGAAAAGTCCAAAAAGGAGCTCTTAATGAATACAAAAGAATTGATTGCTAGCGAGTTGGCTAGCGTCATTGATAGCCTGGACCAAGAGGCTATTTTAAATTTACTGGAAACCCCTAAAAACTCAGAAATGGGAGACATCGCTTTCCCTGCTTTTTCTCTTGCAAAAGTCGAACGTAAAGCACCTCAAATAATTGCTGCTGAACTGGCTGAAAAAATTAACAGCCAAGCCTTTGAAAAGGTTGTCGCAACAGGACCTTACGTCAACTTTTTCCTTGATAAATCTACCATTTCTGCTCAAGTATTACAAGCTGTTATCACTGAAAAAGAACACTATGCTGACCAACATATTGGCAAGCAAGAAAATGTTGTAATCGACATGTCTAGTCCGAATATCGCTAAACCATTCTCTATTGGTCACCTACGTTCAACTGTTATCGGAGATAGCTTGTCACATATTTTCCAAAAAATCGGTTATCAAACGGTCAAGGTCAATCATTTGGGAGACTGGGGTAAGCAGTTTGGGATGCTGATTGTTGCCTACAAAAAATGGGGCGACGAAGAAGCTGTAAAAGCTCATCCAATCGATGAACTCCTTAAACTCTACGTCCGCATCAATGCTGAGGCTGAAAATGACCCTAGCTTGGATGAAGAAGCACGCGAATGGTTCCGTAAACTTGAAAATGGAGACGAGGAAGCTCTCGCACTTTGGCAATGGTTCCGTGATGAAAGTTTGGTGGAATTTAACCGCCTTTACAATGAACTGAAGGTTGAATTTGACAGCTACAACGGAGAAGCCTTCTACAATGATAAAATGGATGCAGTTGTAGACATTCTTTCTAAAAAAGGACTTCTTGTTGAATCAGAAGGTGCCCAAGTTGTGAATCTTGAGAAATATGGAATTGAACATCCAGCCCTCATCAAGAAATCTGATGGAGCAACTCTCTATATCACACGTGACTTGGCTGCAGCCCTTTACCGTAAAAATGAATACCAATTTGCCAAATCTATCTATGTCGTTGGCCAAGAACAATCTGCCCACTTTAAACAACTCAAAGCCGTCTTGCAAGAAATGGGCTACGACTGGAGTAACGATATTACTCACGTTCCTTTTGGTCTGGTTACAAAAGAAGGAAAAAAACTCTCTACTCGTAAAGGGAATGTCATCTTGCTAGAGCCTACTGTTGCAGAGGCTGTTAGTCGCGCCAAGGCCCAAATCGAGGCTAAAAATCCTGAATTGGAAAACAAAGACCAGGTAGCGCATGCTGTTGGAGTCGGAGCCATTAAATTCTATGACCTCAAGACCGACCGTACAAATGGGTATGATTTCGATCTAGAAGCTATGGTATCCTTCGAGGGGGAAACTGGACCTTACGTTCAATATGCTTACGCTCGTATCCAATCTATCTTACGCAAAGCAGATTTCAAACCAGAAACAGCTAGCAACTATAGCTTGAATGATGCTGAAAGCTGGGAAATCATCAAACTCATCCAAGACTTCCCACGTATTATCAACCGTGCTGCGGATAACTTTGAGCCTTCTATCATTGCTAAATTTGCAATTAGCCTGGCTCAAGCCTTTAACAAATACTATGCACATACGCGCATCTTGGATGAAAGCTCAGAACGCGACAGCCGTCTAGCCCTTAGCTATGCAACCGCAGTCGTTCTCAAAGAAGCCCTTCGCTTGCTTGGAGTAGATGCGCCAGAGAAGATGTAAATCGCCAAAGTTACTTGATTGCGGAGCAATCTAAGTAACTAACGCCAAATCCTATAAGGGATTTGGCTAGGCGCTTCACTAGTCTTTCGATAGAAATATTATCGATTTCTACCGAAAGACGTCGTAATCTTCAAGTTACTTGATTGTAAAGCAGTCTAAGTAACTAAGACCAAAGCCTATACGGATTTTGGTTTAGAGGTCTATCAAAAATCTTATCAAGTTTTTGCTAGCTTGTTCTGCTATTTTAGATCCACTAAATCGATTTATTCACTACTACTTCTTTATCATACAGGGAGATATCCTATGAGCCAATATGCTTATATCCTCGTTGTGATTAGCTTGGTTTTCCTTTTTCTGCTTAATAAGTACGAGAAAGAGAGACTGCAAAAACTCTACCAAGAACAACTTTTAAAGGATGAAACATTTAGGACTGATATCAAAGAGAAAATTCAAACGACTGAAAACATCAATGATGTCATTGCGTATATCAATAAAACTTACCATCTGGGAATGTTGCTATCAAAAGACATTACAGATCAATTGAAATAATCAAAAACCGAGAAGAAAGCTTCTCGGTTTTTTAGGGCAGGTTTTTTATCTTACAACCATATCAAGTAACATTTATATAAAAGTTTATCGGTAATTTTTATCCCTACTATAAAGGAGTGTATAATAACTTCTTTCTTCTAATGATTGAAAGATTGGTTTCAGCTTAACTTTCCAACTCATACAAATCTGCAATAATAGCTGCGACATGTTTGATATCTTCCAGCATACCTCGCATTTCAAAGTCAGCCAATACAGGGAAACCAAAACGTTGACTGTATTGCTTGGCTGTCAGGCAGTATTGGTTATTAAAGTTACGATTTCCTGAACCAACCACACCAAAACACTTACTAGCATTGTCACCATAGGCGATAAAATCCCCAACGGGTGTCGTCAAAATCTCAACATCTCCGTTGTCCACGCCATTTCCACCTTCTAGGTAGGTCGGCAAAAAAGTGACATAAGGATGATCCATTTCATAGAAATCTTGGCCTTCCTTGACCAAATCCTTGATATGAATCTTTTGAACCTCAATTCCCTCGTACTGGGACAAGAGATAATCTTTCAAGCGCGTCACAAAACTCTCAGTGTTGCCACTCAAACTGATATAAACTAAAGAAATTGTCTTCATATGTACCTCCATGATTTTATCTATAATCGAAAAACAACTACCAAGATTGTATCTTGATAGTTATTTTTTGTCAATACTTAGGCAAGTTCTTCTGTTTCCTCTTCTTCTGCCAAGGCTTTCTGTTGACGCCACATCTTATAGAAGACAAGAGCTAGGAAAAGAACATTGATGACAATATAGAAAATGCTAACAGCTTTTGAACCAATACTCATTGTCAAACGCATGGTCTCATCTTTAACCAACTGGACAGCGTCTTGCAAAGCCACATAGCTATAAATTGAACCAATAATAGCTAACAAAACATAGCCAACATAAGTATAATTTGCATATTGCAAATTTTTACGAACAAGGAACACAATCGCTACTACCACTAAAATAGCAGACAGCACAATCAAGGCAACATTAAAAATAGAATGAGATGCTTCTGCTACTCTATAGGTGTAATTAAGCTGGTCTTCTAATTGCTGAGCACTAATCCCTTCAATAGTTTTCTGACTCGCACGAACGGCTTCTTTGCTAGGTAAGGGACTCAAAATTCCAAACAGAGACGTAACTGAAATAAGAGCAGACAAGATTAGCAAGACCCATAGATAAATCGGTTTCTTTTTCATGATAGAACCTCCTGATATTATTATTTATATTATAACACCTTTTGTAAGGGAATACAAATCTTATAGTATAGTTTCTACCTGTTTTCTGTAGGCTTTTGGCGATTTTCCGCACAATTTTCGGAACACTTTATAGAAATATCCAACATTACTGTAACCAACAGCATAACAAATATCTTCGATACTGTCACTAGTTGAAAGCAAAAGTTGTTGGGCAGCCTTAATACGTTGTTTATTGAGCAATTCAGCAAAGGTCGAATTGGTTTCTCGCTTAATCAACTGTCCCAGATAGACAGGATTGATAAAGAGATCCTTACTGATATCCTTGAGGGAAAGTTCTTTTTGATAATCACGCCCAATGACTTCTAGCACACTAACCACATTTTCATTCATACGATATTGTCCAAAGAATCGGGTCAGAGTACCTTTAATATAAGAAACCAACTTCTCAAAAGAATTAATCGCATGAATCGTTTTGACCATCTCAGTCATATCATCCGCCTTCAAATTCTCAAACAAATGGAAGATATCCATGACAAACTGTGTAAAAAGTTGTTTGGTGATAGCCACTCTTGGTGTATTCTCTAAAACAACTTTCTCCAGTAGTGTCAGCTCCTCAATGATTTGAGTGATATTCCCCTGGATAATCACGCGATATATTGGTTCATAATAAGTGAATAGACTTTCAGATTTTTCCAAATTTACCGAACCGTAAAAGAGGGCTTTCTCAGCATTCAGCTTCCAGCGTTCAAAGTGTTCTTGATGGGGAGCTTCAAAGGAAGTAACGACTAAACCATCTAGAGGTTGGTCAGAAATGAAAATCTGCCAATCTTGACCCAAGACATAGTAGGGAATGGTGAAGGAGCCTTGTTTTTCCTTGGATAGGCCTATCCACCAATTCTCCTTACCTCCTAGATAACTAACAAATCCAGTCTCGTCTAAATCTTGACTGAGGATCTGACTTTTCTTCCCTCTCTCTCCAAGCTGACCTTTAATCTTCTCCAGCAGATTTCCCAACTCTACCTTATCTACTGGCTTGACCAAATAGTCCACCACACTAAGGTTCATTGCTCTTTTTACATAATCAAACTCCTGATAACCTGAAAGCAGGATATAGGCGGCATCTGGTAAGATCTCTTGCATTTCCCGAATCATATCAAGCCCTGTTTTGTCGGGCATATTGACATCTGAAATGATGACATCAACGAGATTTTCCTGAACATATTCTAGGGCTTCATCAGCATGACTGGCTGTTGCGACGACCTCCATACCCCACTTATCAAAGGGAATCAAACGTTTCAGACCTTCTGTCACCATGTACTCATCATCTACTAATAATACTTTATACATTTTCTCCCTTTCTACTCATCTTGAATTGTAATACGATACTGAACACCTGCTTGCTCCGCAGACTCTATCGTAATGGCATAGCGGTCCCCAAAATAGAGTACAAAACGCTCATGGACATTGACAATTCCAATAGACTGCCTTTTTGCACTATAGCTTGCTTGGTGTTCAAAATGTCTCTGACTTAATTTTTCTCGAATATTTGCCAGCTTTTCAGACGATATACCACGACCATTATCTACCACTAAAATTTCCACAAAACCATCTCGTTTAAGAGCTTTAATGCTAATCACATTATCTGTCCGTCTATGGTCAACACCATGAGCGAAATAATTTTCTACCAGCGGTTGCAAGGTAAACTTAGGAATCTTTATATTCTCTAACTCTGGGTCTATCTTGAAACCATAGGCAATGGACTTGGGATAACGAACCATGCAAAGATAACTATATTTACGACAAAATTCTAATTCCTGTTTGAGAAGAGTTTCTCTTTCGTCCGAAATATTGTTACGCAACAGGCTACTGAACTCATAAATGATATCCGCTAACTCATCTTGACTTTGCATGACTGCATACATGCGCAAGAACTCCAGAGTATTATACATGAAGTGAGGATTAATCTGAGCCTGTAAGGCTCTCATATTGGCATCTTTTTGACTAAGTTCTAACTGATAAATATCATGGATATTCTTTTCCAATCGATCCAACATATCATTGGTCGTCTCCGCGATTAGGAGCAATTCCTGATCCTTTTCAAGTGTGTCAATACGAAGACCTTCCTCTCCTTGGGCAATAGCTTGAATGGAATCCACCAAATCCACTACCTGCTTTTGATAATTTGAAAAAGTCTTCCTCAAGGTAACATATAGTATGACAATAAAGAGGATACTCAAACTAACAATTAGAGCCGAACTTCTTAAGGTGCCAAACAGAACAAAGTTCTTAGCAACAGCTACTTGAACTCTGTAGCCATGAGAAGTAATACCGACAAACCAATTTTCTTTATCTGAGGACAATTGTTCCCCAATATGAAACATCTCTGTCTCAAAAGGAGAGGTTACAAATACAGCCATAGGTATATGCCCCCTAGTATTATCAATAGCTCCATTTAAGACATTGGGAGATAAAGAGATATAGACAACTCCCAAATCTTTATCCGAGACAGGATCAGATACAGGAATGGCAAAACTGTTTTCTGCTGGTTTAAAATCCTCAGCTGAGATTTTCTCTCCACCGCGTTTGTCTCTGGCTGACACATAAACTTCTTTATAATCTTGAAGAGCAATCGCAACTCCAGTAACAAAATCATTCCGAACATAGAGATCATCAATATTTTCATATAAAGATACTGATATATACGGAGAAGCCTTACGTTCTAACTGCCAATAAAAATATTCAGGCGTACTCAGACTAAAATACTTATAAATTCCCTCAATACGAGCCTGATTTTCAACCAAAGCCTGCGCCAGTTGGGCTGACTCCCGATAATAATACTCCACCTCATCAACTGTTCGAGTGGTTACACGTTGGGCTACTCTTTGAGCTTCCTTTTCCCGTGAATCCCAGTCAGCGTAAGAGAGTAAGATTGCAAAACTCGCAATAATAATCATCATAACTGAACTGTAGGTTCTTAGAAGCGTATGTAGCCAAAACTGCTTCATTCTATTTTGTCGCCAATTTTTCATGGATACTTTCATAGACCGGTTCCAACATATCACTGATAAAGAAATGCCACATCCCAATTCCTACAAAGAAAAGTAGGGCAGGCATATAGTAACCAATTGCCACAAGTAGCACAGTCCCAAGAAAAACCTTGGCCACAGCTGCTAGACTCATAAAAATGCCAATCAAGGATAGTTTGAGACTATTTCGATAAGACAAGTCAAAATAAACTTGTAATTTCAAAGACACTGTATAGGCCAAAAAGATGAGGGGAACTACTAAGACATTCAAAAAGGTCGCAATCAAATGAACGATGGTCTGATTAGGTAATTGAACCAATAGATACAGGCCATAGACCAAAACTAAATCCACACCTAAAAAGCTATAGAAAATCAGGTTGCTTGAGACAAAATTTTGCTTATAAAGAGACCAAACCTCCTTCAAAGTGTATTCCCGAAAGCTATAACCATGCTCTGCATATAGGCTCATCAAGGTAGCACTAGCCGGCGCTAGACCAAGGATAATCCCTCCTGCCAAGGTTAATAGCCAAAAGAAGGCTGTCGCAATCATCCCTAAAAAGAAACGATTAAAGACAAAGTCTAAAAATCTACCCATGATATCCCCCTAAAAATAACTATAAAACTATTATATCATATTTTAAGCGTTTTCAAAAACTTCTATTTTCCATTTACAATCCCATCGAACCGTGGTACAATGAGAATTATGAGAAAATTATCAGGAGACAATTCATGAAAAAATCTATCTTAACTACACTGCTTTTTGCAGTTCTTTACTTCCTCTGCATGGGGATTGGTGTCCTTTTGGGCAATCTCTTTGACCAAACTGGAAACATGTTTTATGCGCCTGCCTTTACTGCCCTTGTCGGCGGTAGCGTCTATATGATCCTAGTCGCAAAAATTCCGCGCTTTGGAGCCATTACCACTATCGGCCTTGTCATGGCCTTCTTTTTCTTGGGATCTAAACACGGTGCTGGTGCCTTCCTTCCTGGAATTATCTGTGGCCTCCTAGCAGATGGAGTAGCTCATTTAGGAAAATACAAGGACCAAACAAAGAATTTCCTTTCTTTCGTTATTTTCGCCTTTAGCACATCAGGACCAATTCTACTTATGTGGATTACTCCCAAAGCCTATATGGCTACTCTTCTGGCAAGAGGAAAATCCCAAGAATATATTGACCGTATCATGGTCGCGCCAAACCCTGGAACCGTTCTTCTATTTATCGCAAGTATTGTCATCGGAGCCCTAGTGGGTGCCTTGATTGGACAAGCCTTGAGTAAAAAATTGGCACAGAAAATCTGATTACTAAAAAAGAGCCACGCGGCTCTTTTTTATTTATGGCTCAATTTTTTGGTCAAGAAATCTCCCAAGAATTGGATTACAAAAATAATCAAAATGATAATGATGGTTGCCAAGATGGTCACATCGTGATTGTAGCGATTAAATCCATAAGCGATGGCTACGTTACCGATACCACCAGCTCCAACCGCACCGGCCATAGCTGTTTCCCCAACAAGGGAAATCAAGGTCACAGTTGTCACACGGATCAAATCTGGAAGACCTTCTGATAGGTAAACACCTACAATATCCCAGAATGTCGCTCCGCTCGCTTGAGCCGCCTCAATGACACCGCCATCCAGTTCAGCCAAGACAACCTGCACCTGACGGGCAAAGAAGGCAAATACTGCAAAAGATAACGGTACGATAGCCGCGTTTGGTCCGATACTTGTCCCTACGATTAGGTGTGAAAAGGGGGACAAAACTGCCAAGAGAATGATAAATGGAACCGCACGGAAAATAGAAGTAATCTTGTCTAGAATCCAGAAAACGACCTTATTCTCTAAAACACCACCTGGTGCTGTCAAGACAAGGAAAAGTCCTGCAACAAGCCCCAAGAACCCTCCGATAATGAAGGAAAGAACTGTCATATAAAGGGTTAGATATATGGCTGTTCCCCAGCCAGCCTGACCAGCCCAGCCCATTTTATAGACATTTGGCAAATAGGTTTGAATAAATGATTCCATCTTACTGTCCTCCCTTCAATACTTTTAGTTGTACGCCTGCTTGACGAATGGCTTCTTGGGCACCTGCTAGCGCTGCTTTTTCACCCGACAAGACCACAACCAACTCTCCAACAGGAGTCCCATCGAGGATTTCGATATTCCCATATAGGATATTAGCCGTTACTTGATAATGCTTGTATAGCTCATTCAAAAGTGGCTCGTCTGTTGAAGCCCCTGCATACTTGAGTTGCACCAAAAGGCTGTTTTCAGACAAATGTTCCACGATTTCTTGCCTCTCGATTTTAACCATAGCTTCATCAATACCTGTCGCTGTTGAGATAAAGTCTTGGGTCAAAGGTTGTTTAGGGTCTGAGAAGATTTCAAGGACACTTCCCTCTTCAATCAAATGCCCATCCTGCATGACTGCCACACGGTTGGCAATGTCTTTGACAATCTGCATTTCATGCGTAATCAAGACAACAGTTAAGCCTAATTTTTGGTTCAAATCTTGCAACAAGGCCAAAATCTGCTTGGTGGTCTTAGGATCAAGGGCAGAAGTTGACTCATCTGAAATCAAGATTTTTGGATCATTTGCCAAGGCACGCGCAATGGCCACACGCTGTTTTTGCCCTCCAGATAGCTGTGAAGGATAGTTTTCAGCACGATCTGCCAAGCCAACCAAATCCAACAACTTGGCTACTTTAGCTTTCTTTTCTTCCTTGCTGAGTCCAGAGTGTTTGAGGGCAAAGGCTACATTCTCCTCTGCCGTCTTTTGACTCATGAGGTTAAAATGCTGGAAAATCATTCCAATATCCTGACGTTTACGACGCAACTGCTCTGCCGTCAAGGTCACCTTGCCATCAAAAATCACATCGTCGTCAATGGTAATTTTCCCTGCAGATGGTTTTTGCAAGAGGTTAATAACCCGTACAAGGGTTGATTTTCCTGCTCCAGAATATCCAACGATTCCGTAGATATCCCCTTCTTGGATGTGAATGGTCACATCCTTGACCGCTGTGATGGTTCTCTTCTTTTGATGAAAAGTCACATCGATCTGATCTAACTTGATAATATCTCTACTCATAGCTTCTAATCAGCTCCTCTACTAATTCAATATGGGTATAGTAATCGGCGATTCGCACGTTCTCATCTCCACCGTGGTCTCGACTATTGGCATTTCCTAGACCGAAGGCCACCATTGGTACCTCTAGGGCATCAAAGACCGTATGCATAGGCCCTGTCCCCGCTGTCGTCGGCAAGACTGAGACGCCCTGTGGATAGAATTTCTTGGCCAACTCGATTACGTTGAGAATGGCTGGCGCGCTCATATCGCTTCGATAGCTCATTTCTCCCAAGGTATAGTATAATTCTACCTTATCAAAGCCATTTTTGTCTAGCTGTTTCCGAATTTTTTCCAGAACATCATGCGGTTCTAGACCAGGAACCAAACGAACCTCTAGCTTAGCGCTGGCTTCTGCAGGCAAAATCGTTTTGACTCCTTGTCCTTGATAACCTGACTGGATCCCTTCGATATTAAGAGCTGGCTCGAAAAAGAATCGTTTTAGAAAGGCTGCGCGGTCCTCTTGTAAGAGAGGCAATTCCAAACCATAAATCTGGCTGATTTCTCCTGGATTTCGTTGGGCGTAAGTGTCCACCAAGGCCAATTCTCGTTCATTTGGTTCTTGAACTTCTTCGTACAAGCCTTCAACCAAGATACGGCCATCTGCAGCTCGAAGAGACTGTAAGGCTTGAAGGAGGTACCAGGGAGCTGATTCCACAACCCCACCATAACTCGAATGGATATCGACATCAGCGCTTTTTACCTTGGCATCAAAGGTCACAATCCCCTTATTTCCACCAGAAATTTCTAGCTGTTCCAAGGCATTTTTGGTCCCTTGTTCCCAGACCAATAAATCCGCACCACGGAGTTTATCCGCATGTTTTTCCAAATACTTATCCAGATCTGTCGAAGCCGATTCCTCCGCACCCTCCATGATAAAGCTGATATTGACAGGCAAATCATCATGGTGCTGCATATATTTTCTCAAAGCACTCAAACGAGCCGTGATATGACCCTTGTCGTCGTCAACCCCACGCCCATACATAAAGCCATTGCGGACTGAAAGAGTAAAAGGATCTTCTGTCCACACCTGATCCCCATCCGCTGGCACAGTGTCATAGTGGTTATAGAAAATCAGGGTCTTGGCATCTGGACGCGAACTCTTGAAATGCGCCATGACAAAGGGCGCCGTATAGCTCTCATCAATCTCCACTTCAGCCCCAACACGTTTGAAAATCTCACCCAGATAATTTGCGACTTCTTTGAGACCCACCTGCTGGGCAAAGACTGATTTCTTAGAAATCAAGGTACGCAAAACCTCAAAATAATGCTGGGCTACATGATCCTTTTCAAATTTTTCAATTTGTTCTTGTTCGCTAGGAAAAACCATATTCTCTCTACCTTTCTATGAACTACTCTTCCTGACAATCCATGCTCTATACAAAAGCAAGAGGTGGAATTTTCTCTCCCACCTCCCTATTTCTTATTACCAAACTGGTTGATCCAAACCGTCTGATGTTTCTTCGATAACTTTTTTCACTTCATCTGTATGGTAAGCTGCAACAACTTTCTTGATAGCATCAGCCTTAGGTGATGATTCCCAGTCTTTTTTCGCAACAATGATGTTGTACCATTGTTTTGAGTTTTCATCAGCTTGTTCTTTGAAGAGTGCTTTCTTGTAGTCCAATTTTGCTTCTGTAACGAAGGTATTGTTTACAACAGCAGCGTCAACTGATGACAATGAACGAGCAGTTTGGCTAGCGTCCAATTCAGTGATTTTCAAGTTCTTTGGATTTTCTTTGATGTTGGCAACTGTTGCAAGAGCAGTTCCTGAAACATCCAATTTAATCAAGCCAGCTGATTGAAGCAAGTAAAGCGCACGGCTTTCGTTTGTAGCATCGTTCGGTACAGAGATTTCTCCGTTTGCTGGGATGTCTTCTACTTTAGTGTACTTGTTGTCACTTCCATTCAAACCTGAGTAAAGGCGGATTGGAGAGATGTAAGTCTCTGCAATGGCTACAAGGTCTTTTCCGTTTTCTTTGTTCCAGTTGTTCAAGAAGTTATAGTGTTGGAAAGCGTTCAAATCTACTTCGCCATCAGCAGTTGCCTTGTTTGGTTGTGAGTAGTCTGTGAACTCTGTAAATTCCAAGGTAATGCCATCTTTTTTAACCAATTCTTGGATTTTGTCCCAACGTTTTTCTTCAGAACCGCTACGGTTAACCGTTGCGATTTTGATAGTTGTTGCATTGTCTGCTTTCTTTTCTGAGTTTCCGCAAGCTGCAAGAGCCAAACCTGCGACTGTAGCAAGGGCTGCTACACCAAGCCATTTTTTGATTTTCATGATTCTTTCTCCTTAAAAATAATACCGTACTAGTATCTCACAATTTGTTTTATTTCACAAATTGTTATTATGTAGTCAGATATATAGTTTAAAACTATATCCCTAAAGACTCAGAAATCACCCATCTGAATCAGAATGGATGACTTCAAATAATTATTTAATATCAGCTTCTGCTGGTAGGTAAGTGTCTCCGAAGAATTGTTTTGACAATTTTTCAAGAGTTCCGTCTTTGTAGAGTTCTTTGATGCGTTTGTCTACAAATGTTTTCAACTCATCTTGACCTTTAGCAAGAAGTGGGTAAACGTACGGTTGTTGGTCACTTGGAAGTTCGATAACTTTCAAGTTGTCCAAACCTTGGTTCTTGATGACTGTTTCAACACCGATTTTATCAAAAATCTTGTAGTCAAATTGGCCATCGCTCAAGCGTCCCATGATTTGTTGGAAGTCTGCTCTAGTGTAGTTAAGGACAGTTGGATTATCCGCATGTTCTGTGTTGTATGCTTCCAATTGTTTAGCTGAGGTTGTTCCTTGAACGACTTCAGTAGATTTTCCACCGATATCATCAAGAGACTTGATGCTAGTGTCGTCTTTTTTCACTACAAGAACGTTAGGGTTTTTAGCAGTTGGCGCTGCGTAGAGGTATTTCTCTGCACGTTCTTTGGTATAACTGAGGTTGTTAACGGCCATTTGGTAACGATCGCTATCAAGTCCTGGGAAAATCCCTGACCACTCTGTCTTTTCAAACTTGACAGTATACTTGTCTGAGTCTTTAAAGATAGCACGAATAAGCTCAATCTCGTAACCTGTCAATTCACCATTTTCTTCATAGATAAATGGTTTTGGTGATCCGTTAGTTGCTACGATGATTTCTTTCTTGCTAGCTGCTTCTCCTTCTTTCTTAGCACCACCTGAGCAAGCTGCTAGCACACCTGCAGCAACAAGCCCTAGGGCAGCAAGAGATGAGTATTTAACGATTTTTTTCATGTCATTTCCTCCAAAATAGAATACCTTATTATCTTATCAGAAAAAAAGTAATTATGCCATTATATGATATTTATCTCTGTGATAAGTTTTCTTTATGGCTGATTTATACTCTCAAAGAGCAAACTAGGAAGCTAGCCGCAAGCTGTACTTGAGTACGGTAAGGCGACGCTGACGTGGTTTGAATTTGATTTTCGAAGAGTATTAAAAGATCAAACGCAAGACTGCAATTAAGACCACTCCAAAGAGAACCGTTCCGACTAGATTACGGTAGCGAAAGGCTACCCAAGCCGTCGAAAATACTGCTAAGAAGTCCAGCCATTTGATTTGAGGAAGGCTGCCAACCTTACCTGTCACTACGCTTGAAAGAATCAAGGCAAAGATAATAGAAACGGGCAAGAACTTCAAAAAACGCTCAACAATCGCAGGTAAACCCTTATACTTGACCAAGATAAAAGGAATCATACGGGGAATCCACGTCACCAAGCCAGAGAAAATAACTGCTAATAAAAGATACTTACTGACCATCTAAAACCACCCCCATTGTACAACCAAGTAACGTCGCAAACAGAACAGCTAATGACTGAGACACCACTGTCAAGAGTAAAAAGAAGGACACCGCAACAACTGCTAGGATAATGAGCAGATTGCGGACAGGAATCCGTCTTTGCATAATCTGGAATTGCGAAGCAAAAATTCCGATGAACATCCCAACAAGAGCAAAATCTAAACCAAAGATTTCTGGATTTGGCAGCAGACCACCCAGAGCCGTTCCGACAACTGTTCCCACAAACCAAGCCACATAGCTGTTGAGATTGTTTCCGTGCATCCACATAGGATTGACCTTGTCTGTATGGGCTAACTCGCCCATCAAAACGCCATAAGTCTCATCCGTCAAGAGACTAGACATACCGATATTTTGCCAGAGACTGGTATGACGGAAATAGGTTGACGCATGCAAACTCAACAAAAAGAGACGCAAATTAATCAAAAAGACCGTCATAGCAATAGCTGCCACAGGTGCTTGAACCGCAATCAGTGCCAACATGGCAAACTGGGCACTCCCAGCATAAACAAAGAGGCTCATCAAGCCCATCTCAACAGGTGTCACATAGGGCGCACCAATAATCCCACAGGCCAAGCCAATACTGACATAACCAAGGGCCGTTGGCATGGCCGCCTGCGCCCCCTCCCAAAATCCTTTTTCTTTCATCTTTCTCCTCATATTGTCTTAATAATACTCAATGAAAATCAAAGAGCAAACTAGAAAGCTGGCCACAGGTTGCTCAAAACATTGTTTTGAGGTTGCAGATAGAAGCTGACGCAGTTTGAAGAGATTTTCGAAGAGTATAAGTAGGCTGAAAAGGCTCCAGCCATAGCATGGACTATTATAACACATTCAGGAAAGAGAAAAAAGTCTGCTGATTGTAATCAGACAGACTCCATTTTATTCTTATTTAATCTTGAAGAATTGAACAATTGCCACAATACCTTGATAAATAAAGACAAAGGCAATGGTGTAACTAATATAGAGACCGGTCATCAATGGGTGTCCCATCATGATTAAACCTGCTACGATTCCTAAAATCCCCATCCAAACTAGAGGGGTACCTACCGATTTATCCGTCTTACGAACCTTGAAACCAACGATAGTTTTTGTAATACCATTTGTCAAGGCCCATAAAGAAATGATAAATGGTACAAATGTTACCATTTCAATAAAGCTACCTGAGAACAAGGTAAGAGCGAGGATGAGGGTAACAATTCCTCCAAATAAATTCCAGCCATGCTTTTCTTCTGATTTGAAGTATTGTACAATCTCAGAAATCCCTTGAACTGCAAATACAAGTGCAAACCAGAAAGTCATGGAAGCCAAGCTAATAAGAGGATGTGCAAATATATTAAAACCTACAAAAACTGCAAAAATACCCGCAATTAGTAACAACCATTTCCAAATTTTCGACATTATTTTTCTCCTTTTTTAGAGGAATCTTCCTCTAGTATTCCATAAATCATCATATCCAAAACCTGTGATAATTGATGTTCATATCCTGAAACCAAGTCAGGCAAACTGCTATCTGACGAAACAGTTAAATAATAGGAACGAAACATATCTTGAATCAATCGCAGATAGTCCATAGCTCGTTTCTCATCAATATGCTCTTTCAGTTTGGATTCTGATATAAGTTTTTGACAAACTTGTTCATTCAAGTCCAAAAAGATAGCTTTTGGATTCTGATATAAGTTTTTGACAAACTTGTTCATTCAAGTCCAAAAAGATAGCTTTCTGTGGTGCAATGTCTGCTTCCAATTCTTCTGGTGTCGCAATCATTGCCTCAAAGAAAATGTGGCTATGTTCTGGGTATTGCTGATAAAATTGGTGACGTCTTTCCATATAATCAGCTAAGGAGGGCACTTGACCTTCCACCCCCAGAAACACTGCCAAAGCTTTCTCAAAACTCTCCTGAAAACAAGTTAGATAGAGGTCTGATTTCCCTGAAAAATTATGATACAAAACTCCTTTGGAAATACCATCCACTTTACAAAGTTCATTGATGACAAAACCTTGATAGCCTTTTGTAGCAAATTCAAACAAAGCAGCGGTAATGATTTTCTCTCTTCGTAGTCTTGTTTTTTTCTTCTTTTCTCATGTATTTATCTCTACATTTTTTAATTATAAACCGATTGGTCTGAAATGTCAAGCAACTTTCTCAAAAATTTAACAGTCTGCTGATTGTAGCCATCATAAACAGACTGGAATCCAGTCTCAAACATATAATATACACATTCTTCGCTAAATGTTTTCACGGATATTCAAGAGTATGATAAAGGCAGCTAGAAGAAATAGCAATAAAACAAAGCTAACTGCCAGAGTTCCAAAGCTAGTAGCAATGGTTACCAAAGCTATTGTAAATAAGCTAGGTAAAACAACTGTAATGGCACCGATAGAGGATTGAACTGCTCCCATTGACTCCTCAGGTATTTGTTTAAAAATGAGTTCCTGTAATCGAGGAGAGAGGATACCTGCGAAAAAGGCATCCAAGGCACTAAAGATAAGAATCCAGTCAAAACGAACTGCCACAAAGCCAACTAAAAGGAGTAATTGGATAATAAGCGAGGCATATAGGGCTAGTTTTATGGAGATTGTATTCTTCAGATAGCCACTCACAAGGCTTCCGACAATAAGGGCTGACAATTCAAGGGTGGATAACAAGGCAAGAGATTGACCTGTTTGTAAATTCAAAAAGGGCTGATTCCTCAAAAACAGAGTAGAAACAGGAACTGTAACATTTATCACTGCTTGACTAATAGAGATAATAAACAAAACCAAGAGCACCTTATTCATATTCCATATCAATTTTGATGATTGGAGCAGATGCTGGCAAAAGGATTTTACAGAGAGTCCTTCTTGATAGCTAATCGTTTTTTCTACTTTCAAGAGGTCTGTTTTTATGAAAAGAATACCTAAAAATGCGATTAAAAAGGTCAGAGCATTCAGTAAGGAAATAGACTGGATAGATAGAATACCTAGTAAGACTCCTCCTAGAATATTACTGATTGTTTTCACTAAACTAACAGTTGACTGTTTAAATCCAATAGCTTCTGCCAGATGGTCTTGCCCAATAATTCTAATGAAAATCGGAGTGAGCATGGCGCCTGAAAAATAACTCAATGTGTCAGATAAGAGGTTAATCAGACAAATAAATGCTACTAATAACAAGGAAAAGGACTGCCCTGAAAGTGATAAAGAAACGATAGAGTAAAGCAAAAATTTTGCAAAACTAATCATTGTATATTTTAGGACACGATGATGTTGAAAATCCGCCAAAACTCCCAGAAAGATTTGCAGAACTTGAGGAAGGGTTTCTGAAATCGTGATCAGTAAAATCGCCAAAGGGGCAAAAGATGCATCTGCCACATAATTCAAAAAGGCCAGATAAAAAATCGTATCCCCAACCGTTGAAATCCACTGGTTGATGGTTAATTGCCTAAAATTTCTATTTTGAAGAAATACTTTCATCACAACTCCTTTTAAAGTTCCAGTGTATAGAAAACAAGACTTGGTTTAATATTGAACTCCAAGCCTTGCTCATATTCAGATTCATCCATTATATGATGTTCATGCCGTATTTTATAATAAATCATATCTTAAAAATACCAGACCACACTATTCCCTGCTTGTATTTAGCTTCTTTCTTTTGGACAAATTTTGCTAAATCCAACAACTCTGTCGGCGGTTCACCTTTAAAGCTCAACAATTCTTTAGAGACGGCAAAAGAAAGACGTACAGCTAACAAATCTTCATTAGTACTAGAGAACTGTTTTGCTGTTTCCAGCAATTGCTTCCTAAATTCTTCCGTCAAGCTAATTTCTTTATTATTGTATAGGGAATGAATTAACATTTGTAACTGACTTTGCTTTTCCATCGTTTACCTCATTTTATCTAGGACGCCAAGTTTCACTTTTAGTCCAGCCATTTACAGTATGCTCATAATTAAACATATACTGTACGAATTCCCATCTATAAACCACTTCTGCGACTTAGGATCTGCTTGAAGTGCTTTACAAGGATAGTATAACACGAAAATTAGCTTATTTTAGAAAATCGCATATTTGATATTTTTTCTTATAGAAATTTCAGATTTGCAATTGTTGACTACTCAATAAGTTCTTTGTATTGCTTCAAACGCAATTCGAAGAGGGCTAGCAATTGTGGATTTTCTAATACTTGCAGAGATTGGATAAATCTTTCAATCTCTTTTTGATTGCTTCCTTTGGTTTGAAGGAAAATCTTCATTTTCTTTAAAAACTGCCACAATACTTTTTCAAAAACATCGTATGGACGAAGCATGCTCTCTAGCTCAGCTTCAAAAATTGGGATATAAGAGAAAAGTTTACGCTCCATGAGTTCTGATATAATATTCAGAAATCCACTTTTCATATACAATCGATTATGTACCAACTCTTTAAATTCCCTAGATTTCTCAATTAAAGCGGTCGATAAAAATATCAAATCTTGATTGCTCAAGAAGGGCATGGTATTGCAAAAGAGATAGAGTTCAAACCAGGTCCAAGACTCAATAGCATAGAGATAGATAGTCAAAAACTCGCTATCTTCTTTTACTAATGGATAGTTCTTATTTAAGGAATGGAGTGCGTTTTTAATTACAATGGCATTCAAACGACGATAGGTCTCTGCCATCTGTTCTTGCTCGACTTCCTCCAACAGTTGCTCTAAACCAGCTATATCTTGGTGGGCAAAGCGATCCACAACCTTTCTACCAATCTGCATATGTAGGGATTCTTGATAATTGTTTAGCTTATGACCAAACTCATCAAAATTCATATTGATCCCTTGGATGGCTAGGATCAACTTATCCGCAGATAGCATAGACTGCCCTAGTTCAAACTTGGACAACTGAGAGGCTGTTAGACCAGCACAAGCCACATCTGACTGCTTGAGCTTTCTCGCCAAACGTAATTCCTTGTAAAATTCTCCCAACTCCATTCTCTCAATCATCTCACCACCTCCTATTCTGTATATATTATATCATTATTTACAATTATTTGTCAAAATATTCTGACATTTAAGAGGGCAAAAAAGCCAGCCTTAAGCTGACTCCTTATTCCATAGTATCAAAAGCAAGACTTGGTTTGGCATTGAGATCCAAGCTTGCAAAATTTTCTTTGTTCCACTCGCTGACGCTGGCATAGGCAATCATACCTGCATTGTCTCCGCAAAGACGCAGAGGTGGAATGATGACCTTGACATCTGTGATTTCGGCCGCTAGGCGTTCTCTGAGACCTTTATTGGCTGCCACACCGCCTGCCACGACAAGGGTTTTAACAGGATATTTCTCCAAAGCCTTCTTAGTTTTAGCCATAAGAATATCCATAACTGCCGCTTGGAAGGACGCACACAAGTCCGCTGTAGACAAGCTTTCTCCCTTTTGCTCGGCATTATGGTGAAGATTGATAAAGGCAGATTTCAAACCTGAGAATGAAAACTCCAGATTATCTTCCTTAATCATGGCACGAGGGAAATCATAAATATCCTGCCCCTGATGAGCTAGCTCGTCAATCTCACGACCGGCAGGATAGGTCAAGCCCATGACACGGCCAACCTTATCATAGGCCTCACCAACCGCGTCATCTCGCGTTTCCCCAACAATCTTGTAGTCACCAGCCTCAGAAACATAAACCAACTCTGTGTGTCCACCGCTGACCAAGAGGGCCAGCAAGGGAAACTCCAAAGGCTCCACGCTCTGAGCTGCCATGAGGTGACCAGCCATGTGGTTAACAGGGATCAGTGGAAGTCCATGTGCCCAAGCAAAGGCCTTAGCAGCTGACAAGCCAACTAGCAAGGCTCCGACCAAGCCCGGTCCATAGGTAACCGCCACAGCTGTCACGTCCTCTTCGGTAATCCTTGCTTCTGCTAGTGCCTCCTCGATACAGGCTGTAATGACCTCGACATGGTGACGACTGGCTACTTCAGGCACTACGCCCCCAAAACGTTTGTGACTCTCAATTTGACTAGCAATGACATTGGACAAGAGCTCATCATCATTTTTCAAGACGGCGACACTGGTCTCATCACAGGATGTTTCAAATGCTAAAATATATCTATCCTTCATCTATTTCTCTCTTCATGATAATGGCGTCCTCAACTGGGTCACGGTAGTAGGCCTTTCGCTCAGCGATGACTGCCATCTTTTCTTTCTTGTAAAATGCTTGCGCTCGATGATTTGACTTTCTGACTTCGAGGAAAATTTCCCTGTCTGTCGGCAATTGAGCAAACAAGGCTGACGCAATTCCCTGACCCTGATAGGCTCCTTTAACAGCGATTTGCAGGACTTCTGCCTCGAAGATATTTTCCTGCACAGCTAGAAAGCCAATCACTTCTGCCCCATCATAAGCCAGAGCATACCAAGTCTGGTCTTGGGACAAATCTGCTTGGATTTGTTCCAGCGTCCAAGGACTGACTGAGTAAACATCCACCATGACAGCGTAGATGGTTTGAGCCAGGTCAGGCTGTTTTTGGATTCGTTTGATTTCTATCATAGACGTTTAATATAAGACTCACCAGACTCGGTGTGGTTCTTGAGCCAGTTTTCCTCAGCCTCAACACGTTTGAGGTAGTTCGGCACAAAATCATGCAAGGAGTCTGCTTCCTTGTCCCAATCCAAAAGAGCAAGATTGGCTGCATTAGGCAAGGTTTCTTTGTAATTAGTCCTTGGCAAGTGTTCTTGAATCTGCTCCACAAAGGGGGCAACTTCTCCGACAAAGGTTACCTGACTAGCACCCTTGATTAGCTCAATCACTCGCTCAAAGGGCAGGTGCGCTTCTGGCATGACAGGTTTAGCATTTTCATAAAATCCTGCATAAACATTGTTGCGACGCGCATCCATCAAGGGGACGAACAAGCCTTCTTGTTGGTAGGGCACCAGAGCCAAGAGGCTAGACATACCAACTAACTCAATGTTCAGGGTATGAGCCAGCGTCTTGGCAGTGGCTACCGCAATTCGCAAACCTGTGTAGCTACCTGGCCCTTCCGCCACCACGATTCGGTCCAAGTCCTTGGGCGTCCAATCCAAACTTGCCATCAAAAAATCGATGGCAGGCATGAGGGTAATACTGTGATTTTTCTTGATATTAATCGTCGTCTCGGCAAGAATCTGCTTGTCCTCTAAAATAGCGAGAGAAAGAGCCTTGCTAGACGTATCAAAAGCTAATACTTTCATAACACATTCCTATCTTTTTATCTGCTTACTATTATACTACAAAAGCTAGCACATGGGAATTTTCTTTATCCCTAAACAAAAAAGCCCCAGCATAAGCAGGGCATCTAAGCATTTAAATCAAAGTAGAAAACGAGCCAGATAACATAGCTTACAAGGAGTAGAAAAATTGAATAGAGCATCACAAAAGCAAGCTTCCAAAGGAATTTTTTTTGCGGTGTCCCAGATGCACAAACAGGCCATTCCCCCCATAGACACAAGCTACAAAGACTATAAACACCAAGAGGCCAACCCCTATCGCAAATTCAAACAAACTAAGCATTCTTAATCCTCTTTTTGGTATTCCTATTTTTATATAAACTGTTGACTATGTTGGTCTATCAATGTTAAAATGTAATTCAACACTGGTAGGAAAATCAGGTTGAGTCTTTGACTCTTCGGGTTGTAGTGCTATCCCTGAAACTTTGGTTTCTAAAGAACTGAAATTGCGATTGAACAATTCGCCCCCAGTGTTTGACGGCTCTTGACTTCGGTCAGGAGCTTTTTGATGCTTTTAAAGTTGATTCCCTCAGTAAGTTATAGTAAAATGTAAATATTGAGAGGATAACGTAGGGCGACTGGTAACAGAGCGTTCAAAGGTACCAACTTCTGGTACGAGTGTGGGACTGCCCTCAGCTTTGAGCTGTAAAAACCCCATATGTAGATACATCCTCTCTTTTTTGTTGCTCTAGATTTGAAATTGCCTCTTGAGCTAAATCAAGAGCTTTTCTCTCTTTGCCCCCAAACAAAAATGTCCCAGCATGAGCAGAGCATCTAAGCATTTAATCCAAAGTAAAATACAAACCAAACGACATAGGTTACGAGGAGGAGAAAAAGCGAGTAGAGAGTCACAAAGGTAATCTTCCACAAGAGCTTGCTTTGTCGTCGTTCCAGTTTGGCAAATAGAAGATTCCCCGCATAAACGCAAGCAACAAAAACAATAAAAGCTACCAAGCGAACTCCGATAGCAAAAGAAAATAAGTTATACATAGGGCAGCCTCCTTGACTTAAAATCTATATGGAATTATGACAAGCGATAAAAATCATTTCCATTATCAAAATAACATATTTTCTTTGTTTTTGCAAACGCTTACCTTTGAGTGCTTATATGACTTTCTCGTTTCCGTCTTTTACTAATCTTTCATTTTGTGGTATAATTGAAATAATTGTAACGAATCAAGGTCAATCTAGACACAAAATGGAATGAAATCAAGCAAATCTCTGCTAAAAGTTTGGAATAAGCTGACCTGTAAAATAGAAAGGAACTATATGATTTACAAAGTTTTTTATCAAGAAACAAAAGAACGTAGCCCACGTCGTGAAACAACACGCGCACTTTACCTAGACATCGATGCCAGCTCAGAACTCGAGGGCCGTATCGCCGCTCGCCAACTTGTCGAAGAAAATCGCCCAGAGTACAATATCGAGTATATCGAACTCTTGTCTGACAAATTGCTAGATTACGAAAAAGAAACTGGCGCCTTCGAAATCACGGAGTTCTAATATGGCCTATACTCTTAAACCTGAAGAAGTTGGCGTTTTTGCCATCGGTGGTCTGGGAGAAATCGGGAAAAACACTTACGGAATTGAATACCAAGATGAGATTATCATCGTCGATGCTGGGATTAAATTCCCAGAAGATGACTTGCTTGGTATCGACTATGTCATTCCTGACTACTCTTACATCGTGGACAATATCGACCGCGTCAAGGCTGTTTTGATTACACACGGACACGAGGACCACATCGGTGGGATTCCATTCCTTCTCAAGCAAGCAAATGTCCCTATCTACGCTGGACCGCTTGCCTTGGCTTTGATCCGTGGAAAACTCGAAGAACACGGCCTCTTGCGCAACGCCAAACTTTACGAAATCAACCACAATACTGAGTTGACCTTTAAAAATCTCAAGGCAACTTTCTTTAGAACGACTCACTCTATTCCAGAGCCTTTGGGGATTGTCATTCATACTCCTCAAGGGAAAATTGTCTGTACGGGTGACTTCAAGTTTGACTTAACACCAGTTGGTGAACCTGCGGACTTGCACCGTATGGCAGCTCTTGGTGAAGAAGGTGTACTCTGTCTCCTGTCTGACTCGACAAATGCAGAAATTCCAACCTTTACCAACTCTGAAAAAGTCGTTGGCCAGTCCATCATGAAGATTATTCAAGGCATAGAGGGACGTATCATCTTTGCATCCTTTGCCTCAAATATCTTCCGTCTCCAACAAGCAACAGAAGCTGCTGTTAAGACTGGACGTAAGATCGCTGTCTTTGGTCGTTCGATGGAAAAGGCCATTGTCAACGGAATTGAGCTTGGCTACATCAAAGCTCCTAAGGGAACCTTTATCGAGCCAAATGAAATCAAAGACTACCCTGCAGGAGAAATTCTGATCCTCTGTACAGGTAGTCAGGGTGAACCTATGGCAGCCCTCTCTCGTATCGCCAACGGAACCCACCGTCAGGTGCAACTCCAACCCGGTGATACCGTTATCTTCTCTTCTAGCCCAATCCCTGGAAACACTACTAGCGTCAACAAGCTGATTAACATCATTTCAGAAGCTGGTGTTGAAGTTATCCACGGTAAGGTTAACAATATCCATACATCTGGACACGGTGGCCAGCAAGAGCAAAAACTCATGCTCCGCTTGATTAAGCCAAAATACTTCATGCCTGTCCACGGTGAATACCGCATGCAAAAAGTCCACGCTGGACTTGCGGTGGATACTGGTGTTGAGAAGGACAATATCTTTATCATGAGTAATGGAGATGTCCTTGCCCTAACCGCAGACTCTGCCCGTATCGCAGGCCATTTCAACGCTCAAGATATCTATGTCGATGGAAATCGTATCGGTGAAATCGGCGCAGCTGTCCTCAAAGATCGTCGTGATCTATCTGAAGACGGTGTCGTTCTGGCAGTCGCAACTGTTGACTTCAAATCGCAGATGATTCTGTCTGGTCCAGACATCCTAAGCCGAGGCTTTGTCTACATGAGAGAGTCTGGAGACTTGATTCGCCAAAGCCAGCGCATTCTCTTCAATGCCATTCGTATCGCTCTGAAAAATAAGGATGCTAGCGTTCAATCAGTCAATGGTGCCATTGTCAACGCTATTCGCCCCTTCCTTTATGAAAATACAGAACGTGAACCGATTATCATCCCAATGATCCTCACACCAGACGAAGAATAAATCACAAAACAGCCCCGATTTTTCGGAGCTGTTTTTCTCTATACTTTCTTTTGAGATTGAAACTCAATAAAAATCGAAATCAGACTAGAAGGCTCGTCGAAAGCATAACTTGAGCTAGCTCCCATAGTTCGGGGAACTATGGGAGGCTGTAGATGAATCAAAGCCAAGCTTTGAACTCATTCGTAAGAAGCCGACGACGTATCATTTTGATTTTTGAAGAGTTTTAGAAATACTACGATTTTTACCTTCCAGATACACCATCAAAATAGAAATATCTGCTGGGTTTACTCCCGAAATACGGCTGGCTTGGCCGATGGTTTCTGGATTGATGAGCTTGAACTTCTGACGGGCTTCGGTTGCGATAGAATCAATGTCATCCCAGTCTATATTGGCTGGAATGCGTTTTTCTTCCATGCGTTTCATCTTAGCTACTTGATCCATGGCTTTGGAAATATAGCCTTCGTACTTGATTTCTGTTTCAATCAATTCGATAATCTTGTCATCCAAGTCCTCAGCTGCTGGTCCGATGAAGGCCACCACATCTTGGTAAGACACTTCTGGACGGCGAAGGAATTCCTTGGCTGTCACTGCATCTGTCAACGGTTTGAAGCCCATCTCCTCAACCTTGGCATTGGTTTCCTTGACTGGCTTGAGTTTGATGCTGTCTAGGCGTTTCATCTCATTGTCAAATTGATTTTTCTTAATTTCAAAGCGAGCCCAGCGTTCATCATCCACAAGACCAATCTCACGTCCCATCTCAGTCAAACGCATATCAGCATTGTCATGGCGGAGAATGAGACGGTATTCAGCACGACTGGTCAAGAGACGGTAAGGTTCAATGGTTCCCTTGGTCACCAAGTCATCAATCATGACCCCAATATAACCGTCACTACGCTTCAAAATCAACTCAGGCTTACCTTGGACTTTCAAAGCCGCATTGATCCCAGCGATAATCCCTTGGCCTGCTGCCTCTTCGTAACCTGACGTTCCATTTGTTTGACCAGCAGTGAAAAGTCCTGAGATTTTCTTGGTTTCCAAAGTCGCACGCAACTGGTGAGGCAAGACCATGTCATACTCAATAGCATAACCTGTTCGCATCATCTCTGCATTTTCCAAACCTTTGATAGAATGAACCAGCTCACGCTGTACATCCTCAGGTAGACTAGTTGAAAGTCCTTGGACATAGACTTCCTCCGTATTGCGCCCTTCTGGCTCAAGGAAGAGTTGGTGGCGTTCCTTGTCTGCAAAGCGCACAATCTTGTCCTCAATCGACGGACAGTAACGAGGCCCCACTCCCTTGACTACACCTGTAAACATAGGCGCACGGTGGAGGTTGTTTTGTATAATCTCATGACTGGTACCATTGGTGTAGGTCAACCAGCATGGCACTTGGTCCTTGACATAGTCCTCATCACGGGAAGTGTAGGAGAAGTGATTAGGCACTTCGTCCCCTGGCTGAATCTCTGTCACATCGTAGTTGATAGAAGAAGCCTTGACACGTGGAGGCGTTCCTGTCTTGAAACGACCAATTTCGAGGCCCAGTTCCTTGAGATTGTCAGCTAGGTTAATAGAAGCCAAGCTGTGGTTAGGACCTGATGAATACTTAAGGTCTCCAATGATAATTTCCCCACGGAGGGCCGTCCCTGTCGTCACGATAACAGCCTTAGCAGCATACTCTTGATGGGTCGCTGTACGAACACCGACAACCTTGCCATCTTCCACCAAAATCTCATCAATCATGGTCTGACGAAGAGTCAGATTTTCTTGATTTTCAACTGTCTTGCGCATTTCCTTAGAGTAAAGCTCCTTGTCAGCCTGCGCACGAAGGGCACGGACAGCTGGCCCCTTCCCTGTATTGAGCATCTTCATCTGGATGTAAGTTTTGTCAATGGTCTTGGCCATCTCGCCACCGAGGGCATCAACTTCACGCACGACAATTCCCTTGGCAGAACCACCGATAGAGGGGTTACAAGGCATGAAAGCCAGCATTTCAATGTTGATAGTCGCAAGCAAGACCTTACAGCCCATACGGCTGGCAGCCAAGGAAGCCTCGACCCCAGCATGTCCCGCACCGATTACAATAATATCGTATTCTTCAGTAAAATTATAAGTCATTTCTTAACCTTTCAAAAATTTCTCGTAAATAAGGAACTAACTTCTCCTCCTCTAGAGCTTGAGCCATAGTAACCCATTTAAAGTGTGTATGCTCTTCAGGATCTAATCTGATAATTGGCTTCTCCCCAACCCACTCTGCTTTATAAACTAAGCGAGTAAAGACAGTATCCTTAGAGGTATCCAGTTGACTATCTTCGTGAAGAAGTTTGAGCGAACTGCTATCTAGCCTAACTCCCGCTTCTTCAATACATTCTCTAAGAGCTCCATCTCGCGGAAGTTCACCCTTTTCAACCCCGCCACCAGGAATATCCCAGTAAGTTGGATAAACATTGGGTTGTCCTCTTTTAATTTCCGAACGCTGAATGAGCAAATAATCATCACCACTATGAACAAGTACATGGGCAATAAGCTTAACCATTATTTTCTCCCCTATTCCTCAAGATGAATGTGTCTTAGTTGGCCATACCAATCTGGTAAGGCTGTTTTTAAAAAAGCTGGAACTAGATTGATACCCTCAAGCTTGTCTATGTCAATCCATTCACAGGGCTGCCTTTTCTCATCTTCCTGCATGGTCAATGGGGCATCCTCAAGCAAGTCCACCAGATAATGAAACTCGATGTTGTGCCAATAGACACCATCTTCTTCAAAACGATTTTCAACAACAAAAGCTAGTTGCCCAGCTTGAGCTTCGACACCCAGTTCTTCCCTCACTTCACGGACTACCGCTTCTTCCGTGCTTTCATTGACTTGAATCGCACCGCCGATAGTGTAATGCTTGCCATTATCTTTGGTAACTAGGAGCTTGCCATTTTGGAGAATCAAGGCTGTCGCCCGAACGCCAAAAACTGTATTTTCCACTTTTGTCCGAAAATCTTGTTGAATCATTCTTGTCCTTTCCTTTAAACGACACAAAAACAGTCAAAACTCCAAAGAAGTGCAGGACAAAAAAGCCTGCAACATCCATGAGCTTTGACCATCATTTCTATTGCTTCTATTATTGTAGCAAATTGAGAAAATTTGTCAATCTAAATGTACTGACAAACTTGTCCATCGCGGTAAGCATTGTCAATCAAACCCCCACCTAGACACTCTTCGCCATCGTAAAAGACAACTGCCTGTCCTGGTGTAATCGCGCGTTGCGGTTCTGCAAAGATAACCTCTGCCTTATCTCCTTTGACATGTACGGTTACCTTAGAATCAGGCTGACGATAGCGGAATTTAGCCGTACATTCGAGCATAAACTCCTCTGGCATGTCACGAGTAAAGTGGACTTGACTAGCCTCTAGGCTGGTTGACATGAGCGAATCATGGTAGAAACCTTGGCCTACATAGAGAATATTCTTGCTCAGATCTTTTCCAACAACGAACCAAGGTGCATTGTCACCACCGTGTTGTCCACCGATACCGAGACCGCCACGCTGACCGATTGTATAATACATAAGTCCTGCATGCTCGCCCATATCGCGACTATCTACAGTCATCATGCGACCAGGCTGAGCTGGCAGGTAATTGCTGAGGAAATTTTTAAAGTTCTTTTCTCCAATAAAGCAAATCCCTGTTGAGTCTTTCTTCTTAGCAGTCGCAAGGCCTGCTTCTTCTGCTAGTTTTCGAACTTCAGGCTTTTCCAAATGTCCTAGTGGGAACATGGTTTTTTGGAGTTGTTCTTGCGACAGTTGGCTGAGGAAATAGGTCTGATCCTTGCCATTATCCACACCGCGAAGCATGTGAACAGTGCCATCCTCATCACGCGCCACTCGGGCATAATGCCCAGTCGCTACATAGTCTGCCCCCAAGGTCATGGCATAGTCCAAAAAGGCCTTGAACTTGATTTCCTTGTTGCACATAACATCTGGATTTGGCGTGCGCCCTGCACGGTATTCCGCTAGGAAATACTCGAAAACGCGGTCCCAATACTCTTTTTCAAAATTGACAGAGTAGTAAGGAATGCCGATCTGATCTGCCACCGCAGCCACATCTTTGTAATCTTCGGTCGCCGTACAGACGCCGTTTTCATCTGTGTCGTCCCAGTTCTTCATGAAGATACCGATCACATCGTAGCCCTGCTCCTTGAGCAAAAGAGCCGTCACCGACGAATCAACACCACCACTCATCCCCACGACAACACGTGTTTTAGAGTTATCACTCATGGTAGTTCTCCCATCTATTCGTTTATTCACGATTGAAGGTCGTGTGTGCCTCACGATTGAAGGTCGTTTGAGCAGTTTTCATTATAACATGCTTAGATAGAGAAGACAAGAAAGAGGCTGATAATCTGATATTCTCTTTGATAGAAACATCAATATAATCACAAAAAAGACAATGTGCAGCCAAATCTCGATTCTACTTATAAACTTATTTATAAAATAAGCTAAAAATGATATACTGTAATTAGGAGGAAGTCGTACATGATCCCTTTAAGATACTACCATCCATGTGCGTAGAACGATTGTGAAAAACTACAAAGATATCCTAAAATCAAAAAATACTATTTTTACTATCATTATTGTTGTAGGTCTTGGACTTTTAATAGGCTTAGTCATTCATCAAGAACATATCCAAGCAGAGAGAGGGAACATCGCTCTCAGCAGACAACATAAGAATGGACAAGATGTTGAACAAGTAAAAAATGCCATTAAAGACTTCAATATTGGTTCTGAAACGATTATAGAGGATTGGAAAAAAATCCAAGAATTGAAGCCAACCTCTGACGAAGGCAAAAAGACATTAGCAGATTTCCTTACTTCTACGGCCGATAAAATCACTAATCATTATACTGAAAAAGCTTTAAAATTGGATATAAAGGAATCCGATAGCCAGTTTGAAGATAAACAAACACTTGAAACAGCCATCACTTCCTTACAAAAAATACTAGAAATTATTAAAAGTGTCAATTCCACAAGAGAACAAGCCACTATTGATGAAAAAATAAAACCCATTCAAGAACTGATTTCTAAATTCCAAAAGCAAGTTGAAGTCTTGACCAAAAAAGAAGAACAAAAGTCTAATAAAAAAGAAACAGAAACGACTAGTAGTGAGGGAGAAAGAGAGACACATTCTTCAGAAGGAGGCAGCTACACTCCAACCTATACTGGGTCAAATGGGAACAGATATAATTCACAAGCACCTGCAAGCGAGCAATATTCATCTGATGGTGCTAGAAGTGGGGAAAACACTGCTACCAATACACGAGATCAAGCTACTGATACTGCAGGAGCCCAAGGAGATACGAATACCAATAATAATAGTAATAATGCTGAGGTTCGCGATACTAACAGTAATAATCGCACTAATTCAGCTGGAGAAACTCCAGAATCCCGTCAGCCGTAAGCAATCTGTCATTACTACTATTTAAAAATTGTCTTTTGTCAAATAAAAGCACACAAAAAGAGCCATCAAAGGCTCTTTTTCTATTTCTTAATACCAGCCGTTGTTAAGCCAGAAGTTTTTAGCAGCAGTCCATGAACCGTAACGTCCTGCAACATAGGCATCTGCCACACGTTCTTGGTTAGCAGCTGAGTAGTCACCGTTCAAGTATGAATCTGTCAATTGGTAACGTCCGATGTATTGGCCGTTTGTAGCTGTGTAACTACCACCTGATTCTTTTTGTGCAATCCATTCTTTAGCTTCTGCTTCAGAACCGCTTACAGTTGCAGCTGGTGCTGAAGTTTCTGCTACAGCAACAGTTTCTTCTGCTGCAGGTGTGCTTGCAGCTGGTGCTGCTTCTTCTACTACTTCTGTAGTTTCTGCTGCTGGAGCTGAAACAGTTTCATCTTGAGCAGCTGGTGCTGCATAAGTAGTTGGCGCTGGTGTTGCAGCAGGCGCTACAGGGCCATCGATAACCAACTCTTGACCAACATAAATCAAATGAATGTTGTCGATGTGGTTGTTTTCTGCCAATTTCTCAACAGTTGTGTTGTGAGTTTCAGCGATTTCTGAAAGTGTATCACCTTCTTTAACAGTGTAAGTTGATGATTCTTGGGCAGATACAAATGATGGAGCAAATACTGTAAACAAGGCAGCTACTCCTGCAAGAGTTGTTTTAATCTTTTTAGTTGTTGATTTCATATTTGAAAATTCTCCTTCTTTCTATAGTTCTATCATACCCTTTAAATATTACCGTTTCTTGACACTTTTATGTAGAAATATTACAAAAGTATTTTTTATTTCCCTAAACAAGCTATTTTTTGTTACAAAAGATGCTTTTTTATGCTATTTGTAGTGTAAAAAGGTTTTCATCCACAATTAAAGCCAAGACCTTCATTCTTTGATATAATAGAGATAAGAATTTTTATAAGGGGAAACTGATGAAATCACTTCGTTTTCAATCTGTCTTTGATATCATCGGACCAGTTATGATTGGCCCATCTAGTAGCCATACCGCTGGTGCTGTTCGTATTGGGAAGATTGTCTCTTCCATTTTTGATGATACTCCGACAGAAGTTGAATTCCAACTTTTTAACTCATTTGCCAAGACCTATCGTGGTCACGGAACAGACCTAGCCCTTGTTGCAGGTATTTTGGGCATGGATACAGATGATCCTGAAATCCCAAACAGCCTGGAAATTGCCCACAAGCGCGGTATCAAGATTGTCTGGACCATTCAGAAAGACAGTAATGCTCCTCATCCAAACACCACTAAAATTACCGTTAAAAATGCCCACAAGACCATCAGCGTGACTGGTATTTCTATCGGTGGAGGGAATATTCAGGTAACCGAACTCAATGGCTTTGCCGTCTCTCTCAATATGAATACACCGACTATCATCATTGTTCATCAAGATATTCCAGGTATGATTGCACTTGTTACGGAGGCACTTTCTCGCTATGATATCAATATCGCCCAGATGAATGTCACTCGTGAAAAAGCTGGTGAAAAAGCCATTATGATTATCGAAGTCGATAGTCGCAACTGTGATGAGGCCATCGAAGAAATTCGAAAAATCCCTCATCTCCACAATGTCAATTTCTTTAAATAGGAGGAAGCATGTTTTATTCTATTAAAGAATTGGTCGAGCAAGCAGATCTGGACTTTCAAGGAAATGTCGCAGAACTCATGATTACAACAGAGTTTGAATTGACAGGTCGCGAACGTGAAGAAGTCTTCCTTCTCATGGAACGCAATCTGGAAGTCATGAAAGCCTCTGTCCAACTTGGCCTCAATGAAAATAAATCTCGTAGTGGCCTGACAGGTGGGGATGCTGCCAAATTGGATCACTACATCAAAAACGGAAACACTCTGTCAGATTACACAATTCTCTCTGCTGCCCGAAATGCTATCGCAGTCAATGAACATAATGCTAAAATGGGCTTGGTTTGTGCCACTCCGACCGCAGGAAGTGCTGGCTGTCTGCCCTCAGTTCTAACAGCTGCTATTGAAAAATTAGACCTCAGTCACGAGCAACAACTGGATTTCCTCTTTGCTGCCGGTGCCTTTGGACTAGTCATCGCAAACAATGCCTCTATCTCAGGTGCTGAAGGTGGCTGTCAGGCCGAGGTTGGTTCGGCCTCTGCTATGAGTGCTGCAGCCTTGACTCTAGCTGCCGGTGGAACACCTTATCAGGCCAGCCAGGCCATTGCCTTTGTCATTAAAAATATGCTGGGCCTTATCTGTGACCCTGTTGCCGGCTTGGTCGAAGTTCCCTGTGTCAAACGTAATGCCATGGGAGCCAGCTTTGCCTTCATCGCAGCAGACATGGCCTTGGCAGGTATCGAATCTAAAATTCCTGTGGATGAAGTTATCGATGCCATGTACCAAGTAGGAGCAAGCATGCCAACCGCCTTTCGTGAAACAGCTGAAGGTGGACTCGCTGCCACCCCTACTGGTCGTCGCCTCCAAAAAGAAATTTTCGGAGAATAAGCTTATCAAAATAGGAGAAACCATGACCTCTATCACAGCTATCTTTTTCGATCTAGATGGAACCCTCGTTGACAGCTCTATCGGGATTCACAATTCCTTTACCCATACCTTTAAGGAGCTGGGGGTACCTAGCCCTGATGCCAAAACTATTCGTGGTTTTATGGGACCGCCTCTTGAAAGTAGTTTTGCGACCTGCCTTCCCAAAGAACTAATCTCTGAAGCCGTGCAGATATACCGTTCTTACTACAAAGTAAAAGGCATCCATGAAGCTCAACTCTTTCCTCAGATTGTAGACTTGCTTGAGAAGTTATCGAGCAATTACCCTCTTTATATCACCACTACAAAGAATACTCCAACCGCTCAAGACATGAGTAAAAACTTGGGAATCTATCATTTCTTTGATGGCATTTATGGTTCCAGCCCTAAAGCACCCCATAAGGCAGATGTCATTCGCCAAGCCTTGCAGATACATCAACTAGCACCAGAACAAGCCATCATCATCGGAGATACCAAGTTTGATATGCTGGGAGCTCAAGAAACAGGCATTCAGAAATTGGCCGTCACTTGGGGATTTGGAGAGCAAGCAGATCTACTAAACTATCAACCTGATTATATCGCCCACAAACCCCTACAAGTTTTAGAGTATTTTCAATAACATGATAAAGACTGGGCAACAACTCATTTTCATACTCAATGAAAATGAGGCTAATCTCTACATAACAAAACGCATATTACCAAGGTTCAAGGCCTGATAATATGCGTTTTCTTTTTTATTCAACGTGGGTGGTTTGATTGGCAAAGGCGATAATGGCTTGCTTCAACTCATCTCCACTGAGAGTTCGGAACTCTTCAATCTTTTGATCGATGGCTTCTAGAGGCATGACATTGACCTTACCAACGAAAATCTTATCCATAACCTGATTATCAACCAGTTCGGTTGATACCAAGAGTTCTTCGTAGAGTTTTTCACCTGGGCGGATTCCAACTTCAACGATTGGAATTTCACTCTCAGTGTGTCCACTTAGAAGGACCATTTTCTTGGCCAAGTCATAGATTTTGACTGGTTTGCCCATATCAAGGATAAAGACTTCTCCATCCTTGGCATAGGCACCAGCATGGATAACCAGACGGCTAGCTTCTGGAATGGTCATAAAGTAACGGGTCATGCGGAAGTCTGTCACCGTTACAGGCCCACCTTCAGCAATCTGACGTTCAAAGACTGGAATGACACTACCACGGCTACCAAGAACATTTCCAAAACGAACTGCACAGTAGGTTGATTGGCTACGTTGGTTAAAGCCAGTGACAATCAACTCAGCCACGCGCTTGGTTGCTCCCATAACATTTGGTGGATTAACCGCCTTATCTGTCGAAATCATAACCATCTTAGGTACTTTGGCTTCATCAACAGCCTTAGCAACATTGTAAGTTCCACGAATATTGTTTTTGAAGGCTTCTTTTGGATTGCGCTCCATCATCGGAACGTGCTTATGGGCTGCCGCATGATAAACAATAGCTGGCTTGTACTGCTCAAAGACTTGCAACAGACGGTCATAGTCTTGAATGTCTGCAATAACAGGTACATAATCAATCCCTTGGAACTTACGAATCAGTTCATGATAAACAAGGTAGATTGAATTTTCCCCATGACCGAGCAAGACGATGCGTTCAGGATTGAAGCGGCTAACTTGGCGACAGATTTCAGAACCAATCGAACCTCCAGCACCTGTAACCAAGATTGTCTTACCAGTCAGTTCTGCGCCCAGACGCGATTCGTCAAGACGAATTTCCTGACGTCCCAAAAGGTCCGTAATATCAATTTTTTGGAAGCCAGTACCTGCTTGGTGAAGTCCCTGAACAACCGTTTCAACCTTAGGCATCTTGTAACATTTGACACCCAGCTTATTACACATCTGCAAGATACGTTCATATTCTGACGGGTCAAGCGACGGAATCGCAACGATAACACGCTCGATTTGATGGCGTTTGGCTAATTCAGGAAGATCCTCATATGAACCCAAAACAGGGATTCCACCAAGTTTTTGACCCTTTTTCTTCGCATCCTTATCCAAAATACCGACAAGTTCTAATTCACTAGTTGGATGTTGGTAACTATCCATAAAGAGAGCTCCACCATCACCGGCACCAATCAAGAAAGTCCGACGGTGTTCTCCATCACCACTTCCCTTTTTGCGTTTGGAGTAGATTAACTGCCAAGTAATCCGTGGCAATAAAATCAAGAAAGTACTCAACAAGATAAAGAGGAAGATAAAACGGATAGAGAAGAGAGGCAAGAAGGCATAGCAGATACTATATGACAAGATACTGCTAGCAGTCACACCAAAAAAGATTTTCATGAAATCCGTAATCTTGCTGTAACGACTAATACTAGCGTTCAACCCCCAAAATCCAATCATCAATTGATAGAACAGGAAGGCCAAACTCGTATAGATAATGTAGTCAACAGGTGCTGGATTAATCAAGCCGTAGAATAAGATATAAGATACAATGATGGAAACCACCATACTCAAAATATCAAATATTCCCCAGAAAACCTGTTTTTGTTGTTTATTTAAAATTTCCACCAGATCAATCACATAATCTGTGAGTTTTTTATTCATAGAAATTTACTCCTCCTTAAAAGAGTCGAATAGTTATATTGTTATTATAACACTTTTTCTCTAGTTTACGATTTGCTACAATCTTTTAATTGCTTTTTCGTAACAGTTTCATAAAAATAAACTGTCGGACAAATCCAGGACAAAGGGCAACAACCATCTGAATCGCAACACTCTTGGCATATTCCATGTAAGAAATTTGCCCTCTCTTCAGCATGCGCTGACGAGCTTGACGATAGAGTTTGAGATAACGTGGTCCCCCACGACGCTCAAACATTCCTGCTCCAACACGAACCTTACACAAGATTTGATCCAGATTTCCAGTCTTAGCTCCTGCAGCAATCATATTGAGCCAGAGGAGGTCATCCTCCATATAAAGGCCATCCTCATAGTTGCCTGCCTTGAGAACCATGTTCTTCTTGAACATGACAGTCATGTGGTTAAAGGCACTTCTCATCCTTTGATAAGCCACAATATCTGCATGTTGAGTCGGAACACGACGGTAAGAAACAATCTCATCAGGATTATCAATAAATTCTGCAATATGGCCACCTAATAGGTCGAGGTTGTCCTTCTCCATTAACTGAACCTGTTTCTCAAAACGATCTGGAACAGCAATATCATCCGTATCCATACGGGCAATAATATCATACTGACACTGCAAAACACCCTGTCGAAGAGCCAGACCCAAACCTTGATTTTCTTCTAAGGGGCAACGTTTCACTGGAATATCAGACTCAGCTTCAACCTGCTCTAATACCTGATAGAGTTCTGGTGTGAGAGGTCCATCCTCTACGAGAACCAATTCGCTCGGTTTCAAGGTTTGATTTTGAATACTATTAATGGCATCTCTCAAAAATGTCGGATTTTCCTTTACATAGACCGACATCAAGACGCTAATTTTTTGCTTTTCAAGCACAGTTTTTCTCCAATATATAGATTTCCTTCCACTATTTTATCATAATTTTCAAGACTTTCCCATTTTTATCTTGAAAGCCAGAAACCTTACTTGACATTATAGGGAAAAAGCCTTAAAATAAGCTGTTATTAAAATCAGCTAGAAGAGGTATTTTATGAAAAAGCAATCACTCTTTTTTGTTCCAGGTATTATCCTGATTGGTGTTTCCTTGCGGACTCCTTTTACTGTTTTACCCATTATTTTGGGAGATATTTCGCAAGGGTTGGGAGTAGAAGTTAGTTCACTTGGTGTCTTGACCAGCCTTCCTCTCCTCATGTTTACCCTCTTCTCGCTATTTTCTACCCGACTGGCTCAGAAAATTGGCTTGGAGCATCTCTTTACCTACAGCCTCTTCTTCTTGACTATCGGTTCTCTGATTCGACTAATCAATCTACCCCTGCTCTATCTAGGAACCTTGATGGTTGGGGCAAGTATCGCAGTCATCAATGTTCTGCTTCCTAGTCTCATCCAAGCCAATCAACCAAAGAAGATTGGTTTTCTGACCACCTTATATGTAACCTCTATGGGGATTGCGACAGCTCTTGCTTCCTATCTGGCCGTGCCTATTACACAGGCCAGTTCTTGGAAAGGACTCATCATCCTCCTCACCCTGCTCTGTCTAGCAACTTTTTTGGTCTGGCTCCCAAATCACCGCTATAATCACAGACTGGCTCCACAAACCAAACAAAAAAGCCAAACAAAGGTTATACGTAATAAACAGGTCTGGGCAGTGATTGTCTTTGCAGGTTTTCAATCCTTGCTCTTTTACACCGCTATGACCTGGTTACCGACCATGGCTATCCATGCAGGCCTATCCAGTCACGAAGCTGGCTTGCTGACCTCTATCTTCTCTTTGATTAGCATTCCTTTTTCAATGACTATCCCAAGCCTGACAACCAGTTTATCTACTCGTAACCGTCAGCTCATGCTCACTCTGGTTTCACTAGTTGGTGTGGTCGGCATTTCCATGCTCTTCTTCCCAATCAATAATTTCATTTACTGGCTTGCCATCCATCTCCTCATCGGAACCGCAACCAGCGCCCTCTTCCCTTATCTCATGGTCAACTTTTCACTCAAGACAAGCGCCCCTGAAAAGACTGCCCAATTGTCTGGCTTATCTCAAACAGGAGGCTATATTCTAGCAGCCTTTGGACCAACCCTATTTGGTTACAGTTTTGACCTTTTCCACTCATGGGTACCAGCTATAGCTGCCCTCTTACTCGTCGATATCCTGATGACTGTGGCTCTCTTCACAGTGGACAGAGCTGATAAAATCCTCTAAACTTCTAGTTTTTCCTAGAAGTTTTTTATATATAAAAATTTTACACATTTCTCTTGACAGGGCTTTCTTTTAGATGTACAATGTATGTGTAGAAAAATTATATATAAAAATCTTACACATTAGAAAAGGAGGTTTCCCATGTACTTTCCAACATCCTCTGCCTTGATTGAATTTCTCATCTTGGCTGTACTGGAGCAGGATGATTCTTATGGTTATGAGATTAGCCAAACCATTAAGCTGATCGCTAATATCAAAGAATCTACACTCTATCCTATCCTAAAAAAATTGGAAGGCAATAGCTTTCTGACAACCTATTCTAGAGAGTTCCAAGGTCGCATGCGCAAATACTACTCCTTGACAAATGGTGGTATAGAACAGCTCGTGACCCTAAAAGATGAATGGGCACTCTATACAGACACCATCAATGGCATCATAGAAGGGAGTATCCGCCATGACAAGAACTGAATACCTGACTCAGCTAGAAGTCTATCTCAAGAAACTACCTGAAGCTGACCGCATCGAAGCCATGGACTATTTCAGAGAACTCTTTGACGATGCTGGAGTCGAAGGAGAAGAAGAACTCATCGCTAGCTTGGGAACTCCTAAGGAAGCAGCTCACGAAGTCCTCTCCAATCTTCTCGATAAAAAAATCAATGAGGCACCCGCTCAAAAGAATAACCGACAAATTTTGCATATCGCCTTGTTAGCTCTCCTTGCGGCACCCATCGGTATTCCTCTGGGAATCGCCATCCTCGTGTCCCTGTTCGCAATCCTTGTGGCAGCCTTGACTGTCATTCTAGCTTTCTTTGCGGTTTCCATACTTGGTATCATCGGCGGATTCCTATTTTTAGTTGAAAGTTTCACTGTCCTAGCCCAAGCTAAATCAGCCTTTATCTTGATTTTTGGTTCTGGTTTACTGGCTATCGGTGCTTCTTCGCTAGTTTTATTAGGTATTTCCTATGTAGCTCGCTTCTTCGGCCTACTCATTGTTCGCCTGGTGCAATTTGTTCTTAAAAAAGGAAAGAGAGGTGACCAGCATGCGTAAATTGACAAAAGGATTTCTCATTTTTGGTGTGGTGACTACCGTTATCGGATTTATCCTGCTTTTTGTAGGTATTCAATCTGACGGAATCAAGAGCCTACTTGCCATGTCCAAGGAGCCTGTCTATGATAGTCGGATGGAAGAGTTGACCTTTGGCAAGGAAGTCGAAAACCTAGAAATTACGCTCCACCAACACGCGCTGACCATCACAGACTCTTTCGATGATCAAATCCACATTTCTTACCATCCATCACTTTCTGCTCACCATGATCTTATCACAAATCAGAACGATAAAACGCTGAGCCTCACTGATAAGAAACTGTCTGAAACTCCGTTTCTCTCTTCTGGAATTGGCGGGATTCTCCATATCGCAAGCAGATACTCTAGTCGTTTTGAAGAAGTTATTCTCCAATTGCCAAAAGGGAGAAGTCTAAAAGGAATCAACATTTCAGCCAATCGTGGTCAAACTAGTATCACCAAGGCTAGTCTTGAAAATGCGACCATCAATACCAATAATGGCTATCTCCTCCGAATTGAAGGAAGTCGTATCAAAAACAGTAAACTCACAACACCAAATATTATCAATATCTTTGATACAGACCTTACAGATAGTCAGCTAGAGTCAACAGAACATCACTTCCACGCTGAAAAAATCCAAGTTCACGGCAAGGTGGAATTGGTAGCGAAAACAGACCTACAACTCCTACTTTCTGAAGAAGAAAAACAAAGAATCAACTTAGATCTTTCAACAAAACATGGGTCTATTCTTCATTTTGTGAGAGAAGGAAGACGTTCGTTTAAAAACGAAGAAAACAAAGATGAACGATTAAGCAATCCTTATAAGACAGAAAAAGCAGATGCAAAAGATCAACTCATGGCAAGAGCAGAACAGGATATCTATCTACTTAAATCAGAGGAACACGAGTCTGCTTCTAGAAATCGTTGACAAAAGCGCTTACATCTGCTACTATGAAAGCATATTTATCTAACTAAAAAGGAGGTCCTACCATGAAACAAGAATGGTTTGAAAGTGCCGATCTTGAGAAGAAAGCACCTAAGACAACATCAGAAAATCAGCCTGAAGAAACAGAGACTGTCGAGCCTGTAGATACTGATATACAAGCAAGCGAAGAGACAGACATTTCTTCTAAAGAGGCTGAAACTCATGATGAGGAAGCTCCCGAAACAATAGAAGAAAATCAAACTGAAGAACAGGGAGAAGCCAAGGCTGATCAGGATAAGACCCAAGAAAGTTCAGCCAAAGTTAAAAACCTTATCAACAAGGCTTTAGAAAGTCCCTATATCCCAGAAATTGACCCCCACAAAACTGCCCGATTAAAGGAAGAAATCTCACTATTTTGGTCTTGGCTATTAGAAGCTCTCAAATCTCCAACAAGTAATCTGGAAACAAGTAGCACACACAGCTACACAGCCTTTCTCTTGCTCATTCTATTTTCTTCATCTTCCTTTTTCTTTAGTATCTACCACATCAAACAAGCCTACTATGGACATATAGCAACTATAAACAGCCACTTCCCTGAACAATTTGCTTCATTGAATCTCTTTTCGATTATCTCTATCCTAGTAGCAACAACACTCTTCTTCTTTTCATTCCTCTTGGGTAGTTTCGTTGTGAGACGATTTATCTACCAAGAAAAGGACTGGACGCTAGAAAAGATTCTCCAACAATATAGTCAACTCTTGGCAATTCCAATCTTCCTCACTGCTATTGCTAGTTTCTTTGCCTTCTTTGACAGCCTGCGATTTACAGCCCTCTTGTGTGTGATTAGCATTGGAATCATTCTGCTTGCCAGTCTCCATATCATTACAAGACCAAGTCAAGCAAGTGAAACCGACTCCTTCTATCAGTTATTCTTATCTGTCCTTGTGAACGGAGTTATTATCCTCCTCTTCTTTGTAGCTGAAGTGGCACTGATTGGAGATTACCTTCGTATCTTGGCCTTTCTTTAAACTTCAATCCTGTCTTTCATGGCAGGATTTTTTCTATGTCAAAAAAGCAAGTCGATTGACCTGCTTCTGCTTTACTCTTCTTGTGCTAATGTTTTAAAATCTTGTCCTAGGATGGGTTTTATTTCTAATTGATTGGCGTCTAGTTTGTGGTAAGATGCTGATGGTAGTGACTCTAAGAATTTTGCATAATCCAAGCGAGCGATAGCTTCATAGTCTTCTGGTTTAGAGCCATCTCCTGTGATTTGAACCAAGTCAATCTCCCACTTGACTTCCTTATCCACCAATTGCTCAATATAGGCTGCAGGAACAAATGGTTCTCTCGGTAAAGCGGTCTTGACCCCTTGAGCCAGATGGTAAACACCGTGCACTTGGTCTTCTCCATCTTGATAGAAGGAAACTCTTGCAAAGTAAGCATCTGTCTCTTGAACCACACGCACACGCGCTTCAAACTGAGCCAAGCCATCTTCCCCTAAAAAGCTTTTCAAGTCCTCGTGACTAAAGAAAACAGGATTAAAAATTCCTTGGCAAATCGTAAAGCGGGCTGCACTATCAGCCAGATGGGCTTGAATACCTGCTTGGAAATAAGCTTCAAAGTCAAAATCATCAAGCCCCTCAATCTCAGTTCCTGTATAAGCAAGTAGGGCTTCTAAAAATGCTTTGATAATCTGCCAGTCTGTCTTCGTTAGTAGGTCAGGAAGATCGACACGATATGCCTTTTGATCATCAGCATAGCTAACTTTAAAGAGAAATTGCGATTGCCCCACTATCGCACACTCGATATACTCAAGACGATTAAGAGGCTGACGCAGATAGACTGCATCATAGCTATGTGACTCCAAGCCATCTACCAAGGCCAAGATAGACTTGGCAGTCAAAATTTCCTGTTCTCCTAAAATGCTCTGTTTATTTGGAATAAAAAATGTTTTCGTCATAACTGGACTCCTTTGAAATCGTTTACACATAGTATACATTATTATCCTGAAAGATACAGAAACAAACTTTAGATTTTTGAGTAAAAAGCATAGAAAAACAGCCCCTAAGGACTGTTTAATCTTATACAGTAGCTGCTTGATCCAAGCTTTCACCGATAGCGGCTAGGCGCTCGACAACTTCAGCTTGTGTCAATTCATGTTCTGAAACATAGCGGTTACGTGGGTGAACACGGCACTCGTGTGAGCATCCACGAAGGTACTTGTCTTCATTTTCTTCTGATGTCAAGATACGACGGTTACAGAATGGATTTCCACAGTTGACATAACGTTCACATGGTGCTCCATCAAACCAGTCTTTCCCTACGATAGTTGGGTTGACATGGTTGACATCTACTGCGATACGCTCGTCAAAGACGTACATTTTCCCATCCCAAAGCTCACCTTGAACTTCTGGGTCTTTACCGTAAGTTGCGATTCCTCCGTGCAATTGGCCAACATCTTTGTAGCCTTCACGGACCATCCAACCTGAGAATTTCTCACAGCGAACGCCACCTGTACAGTAAACCACGACACGCTTGTCCATGAATTTTTCCTTGTTGTCACGGACCCATTGTGGCAACTCACGGAAGTTGCGAATGTCTGGACGGATAGCTCCACGGAAATGTCCTAGGTCATACTCATAATCGTTACGTGTGTCAAGGACAACGGTATCTTCGTCAAGAAGGGCTTCTTTGAACTCTTTTGGAGACAAGTAAGCACCTGTTGTTTCAAGTGGGTTGATGTCGTTGTCAAAGTCGTTGTCTTCCAAACCAAGGTGGACAATCTCTTTCTTGTAGCGAACAAACATCTTCTTGAATGCTTGTTCATTTTCTTCGTCAATCTTAAACCAGAGGTCTTCCATGCCTGGGAGGCTGTGAACGTAGTCCATGTATTTTTGAGTTGTTTCGTAATCACCTGAAACTGTTCCGTTAATTCCCTCGTCAGCGACTAGGATACGGCCTTTAAGACCGATTGATTTACAGAAAGCCAAGTGGTCTGCAGCAAATTGCTCTGCATTTTCAATTGGAGTGTAAAGGTAGTAAAGTAAGACACGAATATCTTTTGCCATAAGATTTGTTCTCTTTTCTATTCTTAAATTTTCAGAATTTTTCATCTATCTATACTAGTATACCTGCTTGAGAAAACGAATGCAATTTATTTGACTGGAAATTGTAGAAAGGGATTTATCCCTGCATTTCATCAGTAACCATAGCGAATCGCAGATAATTCTCTCAATTTTTTGATTTGCTCGGCTTGACTTTCTGACAAAATCAACCTATTATCAATCAACACACGTGAGATATCAACATTCATTTGACTCAATATAAACGGAATAGAGGTCCCATCGTCCTCCAATCGTCTTTTATAACTCACTAACAGATTTTTCAAGGAAGTCAGTTGAGGCGTATCCTTTATATCTTCCAATAGATGTTTTATAATCGTCATGGCTTCACAACGTCTTTCGCTGCCTCCAGCAAACCATTTTAATGGTGTCATTCTCATTTTCCTCCTTAAATTGAAAAGCTATCATTCCTAACTCTCGAACTAATATTTTACCAAAACACCCTATATAAAAAAGTCAGCAAAAATGGTAATGTTGCGAAAATATTATTAATCACATGCACCGCATAGGATGGATAAATGCTCTTGGTATAGCGGGTCAAACCGGCAAAGATGATTCCAAATGTTGCAAAGAAAAAAATATCTAACAGACTAGGCAGACTTGAAAAATGAGGAAGAGCAAATAAAATTGACAGAAGGAGCAAATCAAGGCCAAATCGCGAATGCTTAAAGAAGGCGTGTTGCAGTAATCCTCTATAAATCAGCTCTTCCATAAGTGGAGTCAGAAAGAACAGGGTTATATAGATACCTAGCTCAGCAAAGTTGGTCCCACTATAACCGATCAATACGGCCCAACCTTCAGCAGTTGACTGAACATGTTTAGCTGTCTGAACGTTAAAAGAGATATAGAGCACTACCACTAGTACTGTCAAAATCGAATACCAAAGCCATTTTTTCTCGGAATGCGAAAGAGATAACCATGACCTGTCTTAACTAGAATCCAAATCATGACTCCACTAAATAGCAAATTCAAGAGATTTCGAATTCAGAAGAAATTGCCAATCTGGGAAGAAAATTGCCAATAATTTTGAACAATAAGCGTCAGTTGAGAAAGACCAAATACGAAAAATAAGTAAGAGAAAACTGCACTTATTTTGAAGACAAGCTGATACTTTTTCATGTAATCCCTCCTTTGTAAACTCGAGACATCTCTAATATAAGCCATAATTTCCTAAATCCTTACTCTAAATCTTAAATGGTGCTTGAGATTTCCTAAATGGTTACAATAAGGAAAATGAGGAACAGGAATATCTATATCTTTATTTCAAAAAATCACTGCCTTCCCCAGACAAACCTGAGGAAAACAGTGATCACATTTTTAGGAATTAGGAATGAATACACGAAATCAATTGATCTTATGATTTTTTGTTTTTCAAGAATTCATCGTATTGTTTTTGCATTTCGTTCAATACTTTTTCGTAAGCACCTTCAGATTTCAATTTTTCCATCAATTCTGGAATAGCTTTGTCTGGGTCTACAGTACCAGTGTTGATAGCTGTATCGAATTGTTGCATTGTGTTAGAGATTGCTGAGATTTCAGATTTCACATTGTCAGTGTTAAAGATGAATCCAAGCGCTGGAGATTCTTTAGCTTCAGCCAATTGTTTTTTAGAATCTTCGATTTGTTGGTCTGTAACGTTTTCGTTAATGTAAAGGATCCAGTTGTTACCAGTGTTCCATCCACCCATGTGAGTGTTTCCTTTGTAGCCATCAAGTACTTTAACACGATTTTCTTTACCTGCAAGTTTTTCCCAGTTCTTGCCTTCTGGACCGTAAACAAGACCGTTCAAGAGTTCTGGGTTAGTGTTCAAGAGGTTCAACACTTCCATTGATTTTTCTTTGTTCTTAGAGTTGTTTGAGATAACAAAGTTAGCAACTTGTGTTGTTTGGTTTTTCTTGATGAAGTTAGTGATTGGTTTGATTTGAATATCTTTGTTCGCAACACGTGAAAGCAAGCTGTTACCGTAGTCAGCTGGTCCTACTGTTTCTTCACGAACGAACCAAGTATCTTGTTGAAGGTCAAATGAAGTATCGCTTGTTGCTACATCTTTTGGAATGTAGCCAGCTTCATAGAATTTGTGAAGAGTCTTCAAGTGTTCTTTAAAGCGAGGCACTTCGTAACGGTTTACGATCTTAGTAGTGTCCCCTTCAAGGTCGATAACGAATGGAAGTCCATTTGGAACTGGGTAGTCAAAGTTATCAGATGGAATGAAGTTCTTAGTAACCGCAAATGGCACTACATCTGGAGCTTTTTCTTTGATTTGTTTCAAGACTGGCTCAAGTGTTTCGTATGAAGTGACACCTGAAATATCGATACCGTATTTAGCAAGAAGAGTTCCGTTGAAGGCGAAGTTTTGAGATGATGCAACGTTGGCTGCAACTGGAACTGCGTAAATTTTACCGTTAATGCTATTACCTTTGATGTAAGCTGGGTCAAGTGCTTTGTAAAGTTCTGCCCCTTCTTTCTTATACAAGTCAGTCAAGTCAGCATAGGCACCTTTTTGAGCATTTACAACATAGTTAGATGCAAAGGCGATATCGTAGTTTTCACCAGATGATGTGATAACTGACATTTTCTTATCATAGTCACCCCATCCAAGATATTGGATATCCAATTTAGCACCAACTTTTTCTCCGATGATTTTGTTAGCATTTTCTAGCAATTCATCCAAGTTATCTGGTTTGTCACCGATTTGGTACATTTTGATAACAGTCTTATCACCTGAAGCTGAGTCAGCAGCTTTCTTGTTACCTGAAAGGTTTCCACAAGCAGCGAGACCAGCAGCCAAAGCGACTACACTAGCAGATGCAAAAGCATATTTTTTCCAGTTTTTCATGACAAAAACTCCTTTTTTTATTTTTAAACTTATAAACAATGTAATGATCTTATGCTCAATGAAAATCAAAGAGCAAACTAGGAAACTAGCCGCAGGCTGTACTTGAGTACGGCAAGGCGACGTTGACGCGGTTTGAATTTGATTTTCGAAGAGTATTAACTTCACACAAGGGAAGTTGGGAACTGAGAAATGTTTTTTCTCAATAAGCACTATTCTTTCACACCACCGATAGTCAAACCTTTTACAAAGTAGCGTTGGAAGAATGGATACAAAATCGCGATTGGAAGGGTTGCGACCACAACCATGGCCATACGACCTGTTTCTTTTGGAAGAGCAACTCCCAGTTGACCAGATAGGCCGACTGCTTTGGCGATGTAGTCCATATTTTGCTGGATTTGCATGAGCAAATATTGCAATGGATACAAGTTGTCACTCTTGATGTAAAGAAGGGCGTTGAACCAGTCATTCCAGAAACCAAGTGCTGTCAAGAGCGTGATGGTTGCGATACCTGGTAGTGACAATGGCAAACAGATTTGGAAGAAAATCCGGGCCTCACTAGCACCATCGATACGAGCGGATTCTAGAATAGCTTCTGGAATGGTCTTCTTGAAGAAGGAACGCATCAAGATGATGTTAAATGGTGAGAGAAGCATTGGAACAATCAAGGCCCAAACTGTATCACCAAGTTGAAGTAAACGAGTGACCACGATATAGCCTGGTACCAAACCAGCGTTGAACAACATACTAAGAAGGGCAAAAATCGTAAAGAATCTGCGATACTTAAAGGTTGTCCGTGAGATGGCGTAGGCATAAGTTGTTGTGATAAAAACGTTTGTGATAGTCCCCACCACTGTTACAAAAACTGAGATGAAGAGGGCTTGGAGAATTTTATCCTTAAATTGTGCCAAGAACTCAAAACCGTCTAATCCAAATTGAGATGGGAAGAAGCTATATCCATTTTGGAGGATACTCTTTTCATCTGTCACAGAGATAACAATAACAAATATGAAGGGTAGGATACAAGAGAGGGCAACCAAACCAGAAATGGTACTAAAGAAGATATCTGCTTTCTTACTGAAGGAGTGAATGCCGACATTATCAATTTTTTCTTTTTTAATTTTCTTTTCTGCCATATTCTCCTCCTTTCTAGAACAAGGCTGAGTTTGGATCAACTCGTCTTGCAAGTAAGTTTGATAGGATAACCAGAATCAAGCCGACAACTGATTGGTAGAGACCTGCCGCTGAAGCCATCCCGATATCCGCTGTCTGAGTCAAACCATTATAAACATATACGTCCAAGACGTTGGTTACGTTATAAAGCTGACCAGCATTGTGGGGGATTTGGTAGAAAAGACCGAAGTCTGCACGGAAGATATTTCCGACTGCAAGGATGGTCAATACAGTTACCAATGGTGTCAACTGTGGAATAGTTACATTGCGAATTCGTTGCCATTTGCTAGCCCCGTCCACTGTTGCTGCTTCGTAGTAGGTTGGATCAATTCCCATGATTGTCGCATAGTACATGACACTGCTATATCCAAAACCTTTCCAAATACCTAGGAAAAGTAGGAGATATGGCCAGATACCCAAGTCAGCGTAGAAATTGATTTCCTTCATCCCGATAGATTCTAGGAAATGGTTGAAGACCCCTTTGTCAATGTTTAGGAAGGCATCTGTAAAGAAACTGATGATAACCCAAGACAAGAAGTAAGGGAACAACATGGAAGTTTGGAAGATCTTAACCATTCTCTTAGAACGGAGTTCACTGAGGATGATAGCAATCCCTACTGATACAATCAAACCGATAAAGATAAAGCCTAGATTGTAGAGGACAGTATTTCGAGTGATGATAAAGGCGTCTTTTGAACTAAACAAGAATCTGAAATTATCGAGTCCGACCCATTTACTATTCACGATACTATCTATAAATCCATTACTGGTCATGTGGTAGTCTTTAAAGGCAACCACGTTCCCAAATACTGGAATGTAGAAGAATAGAATCAACCAGAATGCCCCTGGTAAAACCATCAAGAGAAAGATCCAATTGTCTCTCAAGGTTTTTGAAAACTTATTCATAATTTCCTCCCTTTTTTATTTTGATATCCATCTAAAAATTCCTTTTTAAACTTTTGATAACGATTACATTATTAGTATACTCCTATTTGAAGGTTGGGTTAAACTACTAATTATAGAAAAAACTCCACAAATTATTTTATGTGGAGTACTTTTTTAAGAAAGGGATGTTTCACGAGAAACACTCTGCTCAAGGCAAGGTGTTCTTGTTTTTAGGTTGTATAAATGGTTGAAGCTGTCGCAATAGTATGCCACTGGTTGGCTGTTGTGGCTGCGAAGTCCTTGTCTGCGTAAAAGTCAGTAAATGGCAGGATTTCCACTTCTAACTCATCGATGCGGTCAATCTGACCAGCCAGATAAGCCTCAATACGACTTTCTGCGCGTTTGATGCGTTGCAAGAGTCCGCCCATACGGATATCGACCGTATCCAAACCAAAGACCTTGTTTTCTTTCAGCCATTGGTGGCTAAAGAGGGCATGGAAGTGTTCGATTTGGCTTCTGAGTTCTGGTAATTCTTGTCTGGCGATTTCTTGTAGGCTTTCCTTATCATCCACTTGATAGGCTTGACGAATGCGTCGTCCCACATCCACTTTGCTACTTAAAATCTGGTTCAACTGGGCCTGAGTTTCAAAGAGGTAGGCATAGTTGGCAGCTTTTTCTTTAATGTTAGCAAGCGTCTCAGCAGCCTGAGCGAAGTGCGGTTTGTCCTGTTCAGGTGTCATGTGTCGGTCAAGGATCGGACAGAGAACATCCTGATAAAAGACATAGCGGTTAGGATTGATCCCGCTGAGATTACCTGGTAGGTCTGGCAAGAGATTAGCTAGGTCAATCTGCATAAAATCTTCAACCGATAGACCTATATTGGTCTGGAAATGAGCAGACAAACGGTCTAGGTCATTGCGATAGCTGAGTTCTGCCCAGATTTGCAAGCTTGGTAGGATAGAGAATTGGGCTGTTTCCCCACCATTATCCCCCCAACCCGTCACGATGACTTCTTTGATATCATTGGCGCGACAGGCTTTATTGGCTTCAAGAGCAATGAGACGGCTGAAATGGTTGTTGGGTGTGAAACCAATCCACTTCCAAGCACCCCCCGCAAAGGCAAGGTCATGACTAATCTTGTGGTGGTTACTAAAGTTACGGTTGTATTTTTCCTCGCTATCCTGATAATAGTCCCAGTAAACCAAGGTCACACGATCTTTGAGACGGTCTAGGTAGACACGAGTTTCTTCTGGAATTTCCACATCACGGTCGTACTGCCCATCTACTGACATAAGTTTAAAGAACATATCGCTCCACATCTGGCAGTGGAAACCATATTTGTCTGCAATATCCAGCACGCGCTCCAAGTGTTGGCACATGAGGAGACTACGATCCACCACACCGTTTAGAATCAGGTAGCGTCCCAAACCAACCAAGTGGGCTTCGTCCATCCCGATATTGACCTTGCGAGTCTTCAGCTTAGACAGAGTGGCAAACATGCCATCAATCAGGTCATAAACCTTTTCTTCGCCGATAAGGAGGATATCCTCCACATCACGGAGCTCCTGAACTTCTTTGACACCCCATTTGACAAAGGCTGACAAGTGGGCCAAGGTCTGGATACAAGGCACAAAGGTCATAGCAAACTGCTGGGCATAGGCTTCGATCTCCTGCAACTCCTCAGCCGAGTAGGCTCCACGGAAATAGCCAAAGTAAGGCTGCCCCTTAATCTGGTAGGTGTCTTCCATGTAAAGCTCAAAGGTTGAGTAGCCCATGAGAGCCAAGACCTCAATCATCTGCTTGGCAGAAGCCACATTCAGCACCGCATTTCGAGAACAGTCAGCCATGTAGGCTAAATCTTCATAAGCCGCCTTCTCCTTAATCTCTACTTTATCACCTTCTGCTAGAGCTGTTACCAACAAGGACAAGGCGCGATAGAGTTGGTGAGGTTTGCGATAGGTTAGTTGATAGTGTCCACCCTCACCCTTGATAGAGATAGAGGCTTGGTCAGATTGGGCGACAGCTACTTCGACATCTGGTAGAGAAATGTGCTTTTGAAGCAACTCTATAGCTTGATGTTGTTTACTGCTAATTCCTGTAAATCTTACCATTGATTTTCCTCCTGTAACCAGTTGACAAGGGCACCGTAGAGATTGGCATCTGCATGATAGGTGCAGGCTTGGATGACGGGTGTGACCGTGTATTCTTCGTAGGTATCAACAAAGTCATCTACAGCTTTTTTGACCCCTTGAATAAAATCTGGATTTTGACTGATAGAGCCTCCCAGACTGATGACATCTGGATCGATGAGATACTGGATATTGAGCAAGCCTTGCGCCAAATTACGATTCATCCGCTCAATGGCTTCTTGACAAAGGGCATTTCCTGCTTCGGCTTCTTGGTAAATTTTGCGACCGTCCCAGTCAGTCTGACCAGATTTTTCAATCACGTATCGCACCATATTTCCAGTTGACGCTAATTGCGACCAGTTGTTAAGCTTTTCAGCAGGGGCAAGAGTTGTCATGTAGCCAAATTCTCCTCCCAAGCCGTGTCGACCTCGGTGAAGTCTGCCATTGATAATCATGGCTCCACCAATCCCTGTCCCAATCACGACACAGGCTGCATTTTCAAGCTCTGGATGAGCTAGCAATTCACTGAGTCCAACGCAGTTGGCATCATTTTCCAGATGGACAGGAATCTGATAAGAGCTAAGCGCCTCATACCAAGAAAATCCGTGAATGTAGGGCACCGCACTGAAGCCATCAATCACACCTGTTTCTTGATTGACCGCACCTGGAACGCTCATAGCAATCCCGCTATAATCCTGCTCTGACAAGCGTTGGTCTAGCCACGCTAGTAAATCCTCCAAGTTTTCTGGTGTTGGGATACTTGTCTTATCCAGTATTTTCCCATCAGGAGTCAGACTAGCAAACTTAATCCCAGTCCCTCCGATATCAATCGTTGCAATGGTCATTGTTTTTACCATAAAAAGGGGCGAATCAGCAGTTAGTCCTTACTTTTTCGCCCCTCCTTTCTTTTTATGTTTACTTTTTGAAATTAAATTTCTTCTTTTTTGATGAATTCTGTACGAATCTCTTGTGGTGAAATGAGGCCTCTATGAACTGGGTATGGTCGTTCAAGTAGGTCAAGGGAGAGATGTTGACTTTCCGGTACACGTACATTTTCACTACACATATTGTAGTAACGAAGAACATAGCCTTCTTCATTTTCAGCTACCTTAAAGGCTGTTGGACAGATTTGCGGTATACTGAGAACAGAATGGCTCAAGAGGCTACCAGTCGCAGCCACGCTTCCTTCTTGTTTAGCAAGCTGAAGGCTGGTAAACGGTGTCTGCAAGGCTTTAGCACGACGATAGGCTGAGAAGCGTTCTTGGGCTGGGTGGCATTCAAGCGCAAACTCGACTTCAAACTCACGCAAGCATTGTGCTTCTGGTGTTGGGAAGTAACCCCAGTCACCTAGCTCACCTGATGCACGCAAAATAGTCACTGCAATGGTGTCGTCTCCAAGGATTTCGTATTCATTCAATCCCTTGTTGGATACAGTCACACCTTTTTCATCGTCATACAGACTAACAAAGGCTTGTTGGTGTTGAGGATTTTCAGGATTTTCCCATGAAGCAGCTGGTTTATTTGGTCGTGTCACCACCTCATAGATACTTTCAGAATCATTGCTTGGACGCGTGTTATGAGTCTTGACCAAGAGACGGATACGGTGGTCTTTGGCAGTGTTAGTAAAGCGAGTCTTGCAACGGATTTGTGGATTATCAACGAAGATAGTCATCTCAGTTTCAAGAGGAATGCTTGTCAATTCTTCTGAACGTCCAGCTTCACGCTTCATAAACTCGATGATGCCTTTTTGCTCTTCTTCTAGCTTTTCATCTGCACTGACAGGCACGGTCAATTCATGTTTGAGCAAAATCTTAGCATAGCGAGCTGTGTTTTCCAAGACCTCGTAGCCCTTAAGCTCTGCATAGATTGGCTCTGTTCCTTTTGGTTGGAAATAGATATACTCGTTTCCGATGTCACCACGGTCTTCGAAGCGGATAAAATCTTCATAGACTTCATGAGTTGTCTTGTCATAGACTGTGATATTGTCATCCACACTTACCGTTACAAATGGTGTATCAATCACCCCGTTTTGGTAAATGCCTTCACGGTGTTCTTGTTCTCCTTCCAGCAATTGGAAGGTTGTCCAAGAAAGTGGCGCTAGGTGAACTGGAATTGTCACGCGCACTTGTCGAGCGATACGAGCTTGGCGGAACTTGTCTTTTGGTAAATCGTACTCAAAATTAGCCCCAAGATCCTCGATTTTAGCCTCTACAGGACGACCATCCAAGTCCTCCACACGATAACTTGGCAAGGTAAGAGCAGCCATCTTCTTGTAACCTTCTGTTGGGTGCAATTCCTTGAAATCACAAGTCGCCACATCAACCACTGTGCTGACAGTATCGACCTTATCATGCAAGCCTGTATTAATGATAGTAAAGAGATAATCACTTTGAGCCTTAGCTGTGGCGATTTTGCCCTTCCATTCGTTGAGAAGATTGGTCTTAACAAAGTTTCCAACTTGATTAACCTTGGCAAAACGAGTTTCCATCTCTCGGTGAACTTCGTCCACGCTACAGCCACAGATGCTATCATGTGGCGCATTCTGCAAAAGTGTTTTCCAAGCATAGGTCAACTGGTCCTTGTGGTTATGACCCCCAGTAATAATCGTCAAGGGTTCTACAACTTGCTCTAGGAGGTTGCTATTTTCTTGGAAGGCTTGTTTGAGGTAAATACGGGATGAAGAAGTGTTGGCAAGTGTGTACCAGCCATCAGTTTCCTGACTGGTCAACTCGCCTGTCACCGTTGATAAGTGTTCAGGAAGGACACCCTCCACAGCTTGGACATATTCATCAAAAGAACTATGCACAAAGGTCACATCTGGGAAGAGTTCATTGGCCACACGAATGGCTTCGCTCAGATTTTTCTGTACAGGTTGGTGGTCACAGCCGTTCATCATCAACCATTGGTTAGTCGAAGCGTAGGCACGCACATCTGACAATTTTTGTTTCCAGAAGGTCAAGGCCTCATCTTTGTCAATTGGGATTTCATTCCCGTTACTATACCAGTTGGCAAAGAGAATACCTAAAACACAACTACCATCCGCACCCTGCCAGTACATTTCTGAAAACTGGGATGTAAACTGCTCATCTTCAAGGACTTGGTTGTCAAATCCAATCGGCCTCACACCACGACCAAAAGCGGCCACGTGAATGCCTGATTTTTGAAGGATTTGAGGTGCTTGCCCCATATTTCCAAAGGTATCTGGGAAGTAACCAATCTGGGTTGATTTGCCCCATTTGGCAGCTTCTTGCTGACCGATAAGAGTATTGCGGACATTGGCTTCACTTGAAATCAAGTAGTCATCCTGCAAGATGTAAAAGGGACCAATTTTGAGTTTGCCTTCGTCAATGTAGCGCTGAACTTTGTCGCGATTTTCAGGGCGAATCTCCAAGTAGTCATCAAGGACAATGGTTTGTCCATCTAAATGGAAACTCTTGAACTCAGGGTCATTTTCAAAGAGATCAAAGAGATTGTCAAATAATTCCACCAACTGCATACGGTGGCTTTCAAAAGGCAAGTACCACTCACGGTCCCAGTGACTATGTGAGATAATATGTACGACAACATTTTCCATGAAGTAAAACCTCATTCTAAATTTAAATTTTTATTGTTAACGTTTTAAATGTAAATTTGTGATTCTTTCCAAGAATCAGTTGCGCTAAAGCGTGTTCCTTAGCGGATATCCAAGTAATCCAAGACCAATTCACAGAACATCATGTTGGCCCAAGAGAACCATTCACGAGAGTAGAGAGTTGGGTCATCCACGTGGAAGCTTTCATGCATAGCACCTGTACCACCATCGCAAGCAACTAGCTGATCTAGCAAGAATTTCTTCTCTGCCTTATCTCTTGTTGTCAAGCCTTGGATAGAAAGGGCAATGGGCCAGATATAGCGATAGAAGGTATGGGAACTTCCGAGACCGCTAGCGTATTCTCCTTGGTAGAAGTATGGATTTTCAGGGCTCAGAATGGTACGACGAGTGGCTTGATACACTTCATCGTTAACATCGCAATAGCCCAGATAAGGCGCAGCCAGCAGACTTGGTACGTTTGGATCATCCATGATGCTGGCATTGCCTAGACCATCCACTTCAAAGGCGTAAATCTTTTCGCCCTTGCTGTTGGTGGTGTAGGCGTAGTTTTCAATTCCTTCTTGGATTTCAGCACGGAGACGCTTAGCATCAGCAATAACACTCTCGTTATCAGCTAGGTCTAATGCTGCAAAGATTTCTTGCACATAACCCAAGACTACTACGGCAAACATATTTGACGGAATCAAGTAGCTATACTGGCAGCAGTCATCACTCGGACGAAAAGCTGACCAAGTCATACCTGTCACTGCAAAATCAGGTCCAAAGCCATCATTTACAAGTGTATCTTCCTTACGGTCCGTATCGCGGACAAAACGATAAGGAGAGTTGCTGTGGTCTTGTTCTACCGTCCACAGATGAAGAATCTCCTTAGTCGCTGCGACAAAAGTCTCATCAAAATGACTAGTCTCACCAGTCTCTTTCCAGAGGAGATAAGCCAACTGCAAAGGATAGCAAAGCGAATCCACCTCATACTTGCGTTCCCAAATCCAGCCATTGAGGTCGGTATGGTCTGTCTCGTGGTGCCCCTTCCAGTTTTCCTCGATGTTGAAGGAATTGGCATAAGGATCCTTGAGTACCAAGGTCATCTGACGTTTGACCAAACCTGAGATGGTCTGACGCAAGAGGGCATCCCTTTTAGCCACATGCAGGTAAGGTCTGAGTTGGGCTGTCGAATCTCGAAGCCACATAGCAGGAATATCCCCAGTCAAGACAAAAGTTGAACCATCTTCTAGGATTTCAACCGTATTGTCCAAGGTATCTGTATAGCAACGTTCAAAGACATCCACCCACTCTGGATGGTCCTTAGCCTGCTCTGCTACTTCATCCAGCCATTCTCTAACAATTTCTTTTGAATAAATCATCGTGCAGTATCCTCTTTCAAACAAGTTTCATTTTCAGTATATAGCTTTTGAGACAGAAAATACATACACAAATGATAGTCATTTTTCTACAAAATAGTTATCTTTGAAACTCCTTTTCTAAAGGCTATCTTTTTCTGATATAATGTAGGAAAACAGCTAAAGGAAAGACTATGAAACCACTACTTGAAACCATTGATACCCGCTTTGGAACTGCCAGCAAGCATGCCTTTTCTCGGGGAAATACCCTGCCGTATACAGGCGTACCTTTTGGGATGAATTACTTTGTACCCCAGACCAGTGACCAGGATGGATCTTGGTTTTTCGATCCGCATCTGCCTATCTTTCAGGGGATTCGATTAACCCACCAGCCCAGTCCTTGGATTGGGGACTACTCTTGGATCCTTCTGACACCTGTCACAGGTCAACTAGGTGGAGACAGCCTCTTCCATCGTCAGTCTTCCTATGATATGGATAAGGCCTCTTTCCAACCTCATTATCTGAAGATTTTCTCCCTGCGCTATCAGATTGAAATCCAGCTCACACCGACTTGCTATGGTGCTTCTATTCGTTTGGAGCAAAAGCAAGGCAAAGTTCTCTCCCTCTACCTTCACGCAGCAGATGAACTGACCGTGGAGCAAGTAGATAAGCGAACTCTTGCCCTTCGACAAGAAGGTAAAACTGAAACCAACAAAAATCCACTGATACTGTTCACATTCCTGAAAATGAATACGGATATTCTTGCTATCAATCAAGAAGACGGAGACTGGCGAATTGACTTAGCAAGTAGCCATGCTGAGATTCAGCTAGCGACTTCTTTCATCTCGCCTTCTCAAGCACTGCTTAATCTACCTCAAAAAGATTTTGATAACTGCAAAGCAAGTGCACAAAAAGATTGGGAAAATCTTCTCCATCGTTTTGATATCATGGAAACAGGAGAGACTGACAGAACCTTCTTTGATCACTGTCTCTACAGACTCTTCCTCTTCCCACAGATTTTTTATGAGGTTGATGAATCAGGGCAAGCCATCTACATAGATTTGGCTACTGGCACTGTCAAGCCCGGTGTTCTCTTCAGCAACAATGGTTTCTGGGATACCTTCCGCACCACTTTCCCCCTCTTTGCCCTTATCATACCGGAACACTACCACCGCTTTTTAGAAGGATTTCTCAATAACTACCGCGATACTGGTTTTCTCCCAAAATGGCTGGCTCCAGATGAACGTGGCATGATGCCTGGCACCCTTTTAGATGGCATTATCGCAGATAGCGCCTGCAAGGAAATGGCTCCCGACTTGGAAGAAGAACTCCTCCAAGCCATGCTTGAAACAGCCACTAAGTCCGACCCTCTCGGCATCAATGGTCGTCACGGACTAGCTCAATACCAAGAACTAGGTTATCTCTCTACCGACCACCACGAAAGTGTTAGCCATACCCTAGACTACGCCTATAGTGACTTTTGTATCGCAAGCTGTGCCAAAAAACAAGGGAAAATAGAAATCGCTGAAACCTACAAGACTGCATCACAAAATTACCGCCATCTATTTGACGCTGAGACAGGTTACATGCGAGCGCGTGATAGTCAAGGCAACTTCCGCCCTGACTTCTCTCCTTATAGTTGGGGACGCGACTATGCCGAATGTTCAGCCATCCAAGCAACCTTAGGCGTCCTCCACGACATCCCAGGCTTAATCCAACTTATGGGTGGAAAAGAATCCTTTAGCAACTATCTTTTGAAAACCTGTCAAGATGCTCCCCTCTTTGAGACAACAGGTTATGGTTACGAAATTCACGAAATGAGCGAGATGGCTACAGCTCCGTTTGGACAAGTCGCTATTTCCAACCAGCCTAGCTTCCATATTCCTTATCTCTTCCGCTACAGCAACTACCCTGACTACACTGACCTTCTCATCAAGACTCTCCGTCAGAAAGCCTTTCATGCAAACTGGCAAGCCTATCCTGGTGATGAGGATAACGGTAGTCTCTCGGCTTGGTATATCTGGTCAGCTCTCGGTTTCTATCCAACCTGTCCAGGCAAGCCCAGCTATGATCTCGGAATCCCTCTCTTTGACCACCTCCGAATCTATCTTGCCAAAGAAGATAAATGGCTAGATATTCATGCTGAGCAAAACCACAGCTATTTTAACTTTGTAAAAGAATGCCGACTGGATAAAACACTCGTATCTACTATTCAACACCAAGACCTCTTAAAAGCTGAACAACTAACCTTTACACTTAGCTGGTTACCAAGTCATCGCTAAATAATAAAAAATCTGAAATCCCCAAGGTTATCCACAAGTTGTGAACAACTATCCCAAACTGTGCTTAACTCTTTATTTACAGCAATTAAAACTACTTTATAATCCTCAAAAGTTACTAAATTGGTCATACAAATAAGAATTATCACTAAAATAATCAGAAGTTATCCACACTTATCCACAACCTGTTAGTAACTTTTGTGAATAGTCTTATTTAAGCTAAGGCTTATCTCTCACGAACACTAAAAAGAGCCTGACTCCAGGCTCTTTAGTCTATTATTTCTTCTCAGCACGTAGAGCTGACAAGATTTGTGTACGAATATCATCCACACCATTTGGCGTATTTGGTAAAAAGATAGTCTGATTTCCTTTAGAGGCAAAGGTATTCAATGTATCCAAATACTGGTTGGTCAAAAGAATAGACATGATTTGCTCTTCTGTCATACCAACATTGGCTTCCTTGAGTTCTGTGATAGACTCTGCCAATCCATCCACAATCGCCTTACGTTGTTGGGCAATCCCCACACCATGGAGGCGGTCTTTTTCTGCTTCGGCTTCAGCTGCAGTGACGATTTTAATCTTGTCTGCTTCCGCCAATTCTTGCGCTGCGACCCGCTTGCGTTGCGCCGCATTGATTTCATTCATGGATTGCTTAACTTCTGCATCTGGTTCGACCTTGGTAATCAAGGTTTTCACGATAATATAACCGTAAGTTGTCATTTCTTCCGCTACTTGATGTTGGACTTCAAGGGCAATCTCATCTTTTTTCTCAAACAATTCATCCAAGGTTAATTTGGGAACAGAAGAGCGAAGAGCATCTTCGATATAAGATTTAATCTGAGATTCTGGACGCATGAGTTTATAGTAGGCATCTGTCACGCTCTGCTCATTGACACGGTACTGAGTCGCCACATTCATCATAACGAACACATTATCCTTGGTCTTAGTCTCAACCACAATATCACTTTGCAACAAGCGCAACTGAATCCGCGCTGCAATCGAGTCAATTCCAAAAGGCAAGCGAATATGAATACCGCTATTGGCAACCTTTTGGTATTTCCCAAAGCGTTCAATAATCGCCACCGACTGCTGACGAACCACATAAACTGTACTCAGTGTGACTATCACCAATAGGAGCACACAAACCACCACAAAAATCATCAAAAATGTTGCCATTATCGTGACCTCCATCATTATTTTTCCTGTATTATAGCACATTTAAAGAAGGTTGTGCAGTTTTTACTGCAATTTTTCCTGAAATGTCAATAATTAGAGGTGAAACTACATTTCAAGTTAGTAATAGCTTTTTTCATTACATTATCTTCTATAGAATCTTCATCCATATTCAGAGAATAACTTGCCTTAACTTTTCCCTCGTGCTATACTAGTGATTGAAATTAATAAATAGGAGATATTTCATGAAAACAGCAAAAACTACTGTTACAATCCTTTCTGCACTTGCTTCTGTCGTCTTATTGGCTAGTTGTGCCACAAAATCCACAGAAACACAGACAAGCAATAATAGCTCATCTGATAATCAAATTACAATGACATATGACCAACTACGGTCGAGAGAAAACACTATGTCAACCCTTTGGTATCAAAAATCAGCTGAAACTAAAGCTTTATACATACAGGGTTATAACGTTGCAACAAATCACCTAAAGGAATTGCTCAAAACAGAATCAGACAAACCTTACTCTATCGTTTTAGACTTGGATGAAACTGTCCTAGATAATAGCCCTTATCAAGTACAAAATGTCAAAGATGGTACAGCATTCACACCCGAAAATTGGGATGTTTGGGTTCAAAAAGCTGCAGCAAAAGCCGTCCCAGGTGCCAAAGATTTTCTTCAGTTTGCTGACCAAAACGGTGTCCAAATCTACTATATTTCTGACCGCTCAGCTAATCAAGTAGATGCTACCATTAAAAATCTTGAAAGTGAAGGAATTCCTGTTCAAGGACGTGATCATCTCATGTTCTTAGAAAGCGGTGTAAAATCCAAAGAGGGTCGTCGCCAAAAAGTTCAAGAAAAAACAAACCTTATCTTATTATTTGGTGATAACCTCGTAGACTTTGCAGATTTTTCTAAGACTTCTGAATCTGACCGTGATAAACAACTTGAAGAATTGCAAAAAGAATTCGGTGAAAAATTCATCATCTTCCCAAATCCAATGTACGGATCATGGGAATCAGCTGTATACGCTGGTAATAAACTAGATGCTAAAGGTCAAGTAGAAGAACGCCAAAAAGCCTTGCAAGGTTTTGACAAATAAGCTGATTCTATATAAAATAAAGCTAACTCACAATCTTCAAAAAGTGGATAGGAAGGAATTCTGATAATCAGAAAACTTTCCTATCCACTTTTATGATTGATATAACATCAAGATTTTATACATCTGATACTATACGTTTTCTGATTTTAAAGACTTTTTGCCTATCCCTGATATTTCAAGAATTAAATGATGTTGATGATTTAAATTTAGTGTGATATACTATTTTTTGTCATCGGTTACCGATTACGTTCCTTACGGTTCGTGAGAGGAGGTGAAACTAATGAACCTTGCCCCAGAGCTCGTTCTTACTATTGTAGCGGACGTCATAGCAGGAATTATCTTGTATTTCGTCTGCAAATGGCTAGATGGTAAGAAGTAGACCGAATGACTAGCCTACCAACACCCGTTAAATCGTTAAGATACGTCAAAAAATCCCTTAACTACTGCAATAGTTAAGGGATTTGGTGTTCTAATGAACCTTACCCATTAAATTTATTCTAACACACAAGCGCTAAGATTTCAAGAGTTTTATTTATTGTTTAAAGTTCTGAAAGGTCTATAATGAGAAGTTATACTCAATGAAAATCAAAGAGCAAACTAGGAAACTAGCCGCAGGCTGTACTTGAGTACGGCAAGGCGACGTTGATGTGGTTTGAATTTGATTTTCGAAGAGTATTAGACATCTAGTACCCAAAAACCGACTAGCTCTTATGAACTAGTCGATTTCTCATCAATGCGCTAACATTTCTTGGGCGATTTCTTGGCCAGATAGGTTATCTGGGTAATAAGTTGGCCAGTTATCCATTTCTTCAAAGAGGGCTTCCTGGCTTGTGCCTCCAAAGAAGATATGAAAATGTTCTACCTTAACTGGGGCGATATTGTGGTCACTAAACTGAACATACTTGAACTGTCCAGCGTCTACATCTGTGGCTTCAAAGAGGAAGCGCACGCCACGATTGCCTTTCTTGTAAGTTAAGATTTTCCTACCAACATACTTGTAGGTGAATTTCTTACTTTGTCCACCTTGAACAAATTCCATAGTGTTATCAGTAATGTTGATCTTGCTCACATCTGTCTGATAGCCTTTTGTATAGTAGGCCTTGTACTCAGCCTGGGTCATCTTACCAGTCAACTTAGCCTTGTAGTCAAAGACTTGGTCAAACGTACCATCTTCAAGGAAAGGATAAACTGATTGCCAGTTACCTACATAGTCACTCAAGGTGCGGTCCTTGACGTCTGCATCCTCGAAGTAACCATTTTGAACTGTCTTGGTATCCTCTGCCTTTTCAGGCTCAATTGCTGGGCCTTCTTGGTCCGTTGTTTGTTTCAGAGCCTTGAGGTTTTTCTCCATAACGGAGATGTAGTTTTCGCCAGCCTTGGTATCCTCTTCTGTCAGACTTTCTAAAGGATTGAGGACATCTGTTTTGACACCTGCTTCTTTTGAAAGTGTGTTAGCAAGTGCTTGTGAAGCATTTTCTTCAAAGTAGATATAGGCAATTTTATTTTTCTTGACGTACTCTGTCAATTCTGCCAGACGAGCAGCTGATGGCTCGGCATCTGGAGAGAGACCTGAGATTGCGACTTGTTTGAGTCCATAGTCCAAGGCAAGATAGTTAAAGGCTGCGTGTTGAGTCACAAAGCTCTTTTGTTTGGCTTGAGACAAGCCTTCTGCATAAGCCTTATCCAAGGCTTGCAATTTTTCGATATAGGCAGCAGCATTCTTTTCAAAGGTCTCTTTTTTATCAGGATAATCTGCTGACAAGCTATCACGGATGTGCTCTACAAGTTTAACGGCACGAACTGGTGATAACCAAACATGGGGATCGTACTCATGGTGATGGCCTTCTTCTCCATGGTCATGGTCTCCCTCTTCTTCCTCACCACCTGGCAAAAGCAACATATCGCCTGTCGCCTTGATGGTTTTGACCTTTTTCTTATCCAAAGTATCTAGCAATTTAGGGACCCATGTTTCCATGTTTTCATTTTCATAAACGAAGGTATCTGCGTCTTGGATTTTGGCAACTGCCTTGGCAGACGGTTCATATTCATGGGGTTCTGTACCAGCACCGATGAGGAGTTCTACATTAGCAGTATCTCCTGCGACTTGCTTGGTAAATTCATAGACAGGGTAAAAGGTTGTCACAATATTTAGTTTGCCATCTGCCTGCTTTTGATTGGAACAAGCCACTAAAAACAAGGCACATAGACTGGCGAACAATAAGCTAATTTTTTTCACGTTAGTCTCCTATTTGATAAAACGTCTTACTAAACTAATAAGTAAAAAGACAGTTACAAAAATAATGGTAATACTTGCACTTGCAGGTGTTTCTGCATAGTAGGAAATGTAAAGTCCTGCTACCATTCCCAAAAATCCAATAGCACTGGCAAGCAGCATAACCGATTTAAAGTTTTTCCCCAGACGCAGGGCAATACTAGCTGGCAAGACCATAATGGTCGACACCAGAAGAGCTCCTGCTGCAGGAATCATAAGGGCAATGGCCACCCCTGTCACCATGTTAAAAAGAATGGACATGGTGCGAACTGGCAAGCCATCCACAAAGGCCGTATCCTCATCAAAGGTCAAGATATACATTGGACGCAAGAAGAGGAAGGTCAAAATCAAAACAACCGCCGCAATGACAAAGAGGGAAATAACCTGCTCTTCGCTGATAGTCACGATTGAACCAAAAAGATACTGGTCCAAACTCATTGAGCTAGAGCTTTTACCCTTGCTCATGACAATCAGAGAAACAGCCAGACCTGTCGACATGAGGATAGCTGTCCCGATTTCCATAAAGCTCTTGTAAACCGTACGGAGATACTCTAGAAAGACCGCCGCAATCAAGACAATGGCAATCGTAGAAACTGTCGGAGAAATCCCCAAAACCAGACCAAAGGCTACACCTGAAAGTGAGACGTGGCTAAGAGTATCACTCATCAAACTCTGACGACGCAAGATAAGGAAGGTTCCAAGAACTGGCGAGAAAAGACTCATAGCAATAACCGCCAGAAAGGCACGTTGCATAAAGTCATAAGATAATAAACTAAGCATGGCCCACCTCCTGGTCATTCTCATGAACGTTAAAACAACGCCATGGCGAGTCTTGGTTACGGACTAGATGAATATTGCGGTCCGCATAGTCCTTAACTTCTTCAGGGTCATGGGTAATCATCAAAACAGCCTTGCCATGATGATGGGCGCTGTGGTGCATGAGTTCGTAAAATTCATTTTTACTTCCTGCATCCATCCCCGTTGTCGGCTCATCTAGGATAAATACATCAGGGTCAGAAGCAAACATACGCGCGATTACCGCCCGTTGCTTTTGCCCCCCAGAAAGAGAACCCAAGCGTTTGTCTCTGTGCTCCCACATGCCAACTGAATCCAGACTGGCCTTGATATGCTCCTCATCATGAGCATTTAAACGACGGAACCAACCCTTTCGTGGGTAGCGTCCCGACTTGACAAATTCATAAACCGTACTTGGAAAACCAGCGTTAAAACTGGCAATCTGTTGAGGTAGATAAGCTATTCTCAATTTCTTACCCTGGGTATTTGTCTTTGAAATGGTCACCTTACCAATGCGTGGTTGAAGAATCCCAAGACTGGCCTTGATCAGTGTCGTCTTAGCCGCTCCATTTTCCCCTGTCAAGGTAACAAATTCCCCACTATCAACACTATAATTGATATGTTCAAGAACAGGCTCCTTATCATAATAGAAGGACAAATCCTCTACCGTAATATATCTCATTATTTGATTTCTCCTACTAAAGCAGTCAAAAACCGCTGAATCACTTTTTGTTCATTTGGAGTAAACTGAGTCGCCACTTGTTCATAGGTTAAAAGCGTATGCTCATGGTGATGATGGTGCTCCTCAGCAATTGGACGAGCCAAGTCAGTCAATTGATAAAAAATCACACGCGCATCCTTAGGATCTTTAGATGTCTCCAACATTCCTTCCTTGACCAAAGACTTAATAGCCTTGGTAACTGCCGCCTGACTGACATTGAGACGACGGGCCAACTCTGAATTGGTTAAAGATTCCTCTGACAATAGCATGAGGATATGCTCCTGAGTATTGGTTAGAGCTACCTCGCTAGTGCAATGACCTATTAGGATTTCATGCTGGTTTTCCGCCTGCAAAATCACCTCATTCAAAAAGGCATCGATATCCTTCGCTAGCTGTCTCATGTGTTACTCCTTTCCTTTTGGACTTCTCTTTTTAAGAGAAAAATACTATTCTTTGAAATTTCATTTACCAGTTAATTATATCACAAGCAAAAAAAGAGTCAAGAAAAAACGTGAAAACTGGTTTCATTCTTGAACTCTTCCATACTATTATCTATTGAAATTCCTTGATATCTCCATCATAAGTCGCCCAATCTTTGCTGAAAAAGCGCTCATTCAAGTGGTAAGTCGGAGCTGGTGTGGGATTGGATAGGAAAGGATCAACTGCCTTGTCAAAAGCTAACCAACCCAACCAACCAATATGAATTGTATCTTTTACAAAATAAAGTTCAGCACCATTTTTTGAAAAATCTGCTATATTGGTAAAACCTTGGCTTTCTAACTGGTAACGAATCTTTTCAACTGCGTGTTGATACATATCTTGATTTAATCCCGTATAATCCATCCATTTTTTATTAACAGGTTGAATCACAAACAATACATTCACTTTTGAATTCGCAAATTGATTCAAGACTAATTGCAAGTCATTATATTCGGAGGATTTTAGAAAATTATAATTTTTCTGATAATCCTTCCACTTTTTTAAATCTTTCTTTACTTGCGTATCATAGAAATGATTTTCCATCCCCATATCATTATTCGTGGTATTTGCTTCAGCATCTTTTACAGCAATTTCTCTCAATTCATCGTAGGAAAACTTATCTGGTAAGTCTTTTAGATACTTCTCCACGCGATCTCTATATTTTTCTCCATCATTCACTGACAATTGTCCAAATAGAAATGATTGTTTTTGGTTGAATCGTGCCAATGTATCTATGAGTGTCTTATCTATTTCTGAAAGTCGCTCACCCTCGGTTATTTTTTTGACTATATCTCCCAATACTACATTAGGATACTTTTTCATTAAACGCGTAGCGGCGTAACGACTTGAAAGATCTCCAGACTGATTTTCCAAAAAAGCGCCCAATTGATCCGTGTTAAAATACCTACGAAAAACTGCAGGTTCATACTCCGTTTCTGTGAACCACTGAGGAGAAATAACAAAAACAGCTTGTTTATTTTCTAGCTCTGGCAATATTTGCTGCATACCAAAGTACTGATTCAAAGAAGCTGCTCCTGCTTGTCCTAAAAAATAGGGTCTATACGAACGATTGTACTTCTCCGCTAAAACAGCTGGATGCATACTATCAAATCGAATCCACTCACTAGAACCAAAAAAGGGAATAAATCGTAGATTTGGATCCGAAAGAGCTCTCACTTTCTGAAATCTTTCTCTGAAACTTTGTGTACTAATCGCTGCTGCATATCGTTTTTCTTCTGATAAATTATAACTTTTACTAGTAGGATAAAAGAAAATGAGCAGACAAACCAACAAACCAGCTATCAAGACCGGTCCGAAGATCATCCATAAGCGTTTAAGCATTTTGTAGCTCCACAATACCAGCTATGATTTTATTAGCTGTATTCCAGTCGTCGCGACCAAACTCTGTCACAGGGACACGAATATCAAAACGGTTTTCAATCTCCACAATCAACTCAACCGTTCCCATACTATCCAAGACACCTGCATCAAAAAGATCTTCATCCATCATGTCAGAAACATCTTCCATAAACAACTCATCAATAATTTCGATAACTTCTGATTTGATATCCATATTTTATTTCCTTTTATTTTTTAAACCATAAATCATTCAAAAATCCAGAAAAGATCAAGAATGACAGCATGACGACATGGAAGGTGATAACCATGCCAAGCAACTGAATCCAGCGATTCTCAGGTAGAGCAGGCTTCCCTGCTTTTTTCCGTTCCTTATTGAGTGTTTTTTTCTTACGAACCCAAGCGTCATTGATGACCAGTCCAATCCCATGAAAAAGTCCATAGGCGATGTAGTACCAGGTCACACCATGCCAAAATCCCATAATCAGCATATTTACAATGTAAGCCACGCTTGAGGTTACATTGCGATTTTTAAAGATCTTCTTTCTGGTCAATACCATCACCATTCGCATAAAGACAAAGTCACGGAACCAGAAAGAAAGACTCATGTGCCAACGATTCCAAAATTCCTTTAAATCCCTTGATAAAAAAGGCTTATTAAAGTTGATGGGACTACGGATTCCCATTAAATTTGAAATGGCTAAGGCAAACATAGAATAACCTGCAAAGTCAAAGAAGAGTTCCAGACCAAAGGTATACATGACTGCCAAGGCATAGTGGTTAAAGAAGCCACCAGACTGCAGGGCTAGATTCTTCAGAGGAGGTAGTAAAGTCTCTCCTAAAACATGAGCTAGGATAAACTTATACAAAAAGCCCCACATGATATAGCGAACAGATTCATCCAACATATCCAGCAACTCATCCCGCTCAGGAATGGTCTGATAATTTTCATTAAAACGCTTAAAGCGATCGATTGGGCCACTTGAAAAGGTCGGCATGAAGAGAAGAAAACGGAGGAATTCCCAGAGGGTAAAATCCTTAATCACTCCATCTCTCAGCTCGATGATAATCCCAACCGAACGAAAGGTCAGGTAAGAAATTCCCAAAAACCCAAGCAAAGACTGCGTTCCATTGATAGCCGGCTGCACCTTGACAAAGATAATCGGAAGGAGGGACAGAAAACTAACTAGGTAGAAGACCCACTTGCCATCCTTGCTTTTTCGATAATGCTTGTAGAAGAGTACGAGCAATATTTCCCAGCAAAGGTAAATACCCAAGGCAGCCAACTGATTAGTCTTCCCACCTACCAACATGGTGACGATAAAGAAGAGACTAACCAGCACTTCATACCAGGCAAAGCGTTTCTTGAAAAAGAGGCCAATAAAGATGGGCAAGGTTGCAGCAATCACATAGACAAAATACTGAGGATTACCATATGGCTCTAAATGAGGAAGCTGTTGAAAGAACTCCATCATCTGCTATTCACCTCGTTAATCAATCCTTTGATGTCAATCTTTCCATTTGGAGTCAGTGGCAAACTGTCTCGATAAAGGAATTTAGACGGCATCATGTAGGACATCATGATATCTGTTAAATCTTCCTTGATAGCCTTGGTAATATCAATATCTCGCTCAAACTGCTCACGAACACCGTCTTTCAAGATGACATAAGCCAATAGATTTTGCACCTTGTGGTCTTTATTATAACGTGGTACAGCTACAGCAGACTCGATAAAGCGAGACTTATTTAGGTTTTGAGAGACATCTTCTAACTCAATGCGGTAACCGTTGAACTTAATCTGGAAGTCCATGCGTCCGCCGTAGAGAAGCAAGCCTTCATCTGTCATAGTTCCCACATCTCCTGTATGGTAGGCTGGTAGACCTTCAAACTCAAAGAAGGCTTCTGCCGTTTTTTCAGGATTGTTCATATAACCTTTTGAAACGGCTGGTCCAGAAACAATGATTTCTCCCTGTTCGCCATTTGGCAATTTATTGCCTTCCTCGTCAATGATAAAGGTTGGAGAATCAGCCTTGGTATAGCCGATTGGTAGGCGTTTGAGAGTTGCCAACATCTCGTCTGTCACAGCAACAGCTGACAGGGCTACTGTCGCTTCTGTTGGACCGTAGGCATTGATAATATGGGCATTGGGGAAACGCTCACGTAGTTTTTGAGCCGTTTTGACCGTCAATTCTTCGCCATCAAAGTAAAAATGCGTGATACCTGGCATTTTCTCGCTGTTGAAGTCTTCTGATAACATGGCCATATCCGCAAAAGAAGGCGTTGATGTCCAGATAGCGATTGGCAATGAAAAGATGGTCGCAAAGAGTTGCTTAAAATCCTGAGTGATGACAGATGGTAAAGCAAAAAGAGTTCCTCCCAGTGCCAAGGTCGGAGCCCAATACATGACAGACAAGTCAAAAGAATAAGGTGGCTGAGCCAACATTTGCGGACGACTTGGCGTCGCAAATTCCTTGTCCGTAATCATCCAGTTGGTAAAGCTGAGGAGATTATCATGTGAAATCTGCACTCCCTTTGGCTTACCAGTCGTACCAGAAGTAAAGATAATGTAGTAGTTATCATCTCCCTTGACTGGATGCGTGATCTCATAGCTAGACCCTTGAGCAAAGGCTTCTTGAACCTGAGCTAGAGTCATCATTGGCGTAGAAACCTGCTCCAATGGAAAGTCTGAGATGGCAATAATCAAACTTGGCTCCGCTACTTCTAAAATAGCCGAAACTCGCTCCAAAGCCGAATGACTATCAATTGGAATGTAGGCATGACCTGACTTAGTCAGCGCTACAAAAGTTGCCAACATTTCATATTCTTGGCCACCAAAAACAACCACAGGAGACTTCTCTGGTAAATCCAGTTGATCGATGGCTGCAGCCAAACTATCCGAATCAGCCTTCAAATCTCCATAAGTGTGTTCCTGCCCCAAAACATTATAGACAGGATAGCTAGGCTGTGTCTGAGCAAAATGCTCAATGGTTTCAATCATATCTACTATTGGTTTATTTGACACAATAGGGATTCTCCTTCAAGTTAAAATTCATTATAGATAAAGCTTCCTTGACCCTGACCAAGATAGCTAAAGAAGTAAAACAGCCCTAGAAAGATAAGAAAATACAAGGCTGTCCGACCAAGAAAGAGGTACAATTCTTTTCTTTGTTTCATCAAGAAAAACCATTCATTTCTGTAATTTTTGCTAAATAAGATAGATTCTCACTATAGTATTTTTCTACCATTGTACCACTTTATAGACTAGTTTTTCAATTGTTTGCCGTAGATTTTCACTAGATTTCAGCTTATTTTAAGGATTATGCGGTTTTTCTATGTATATTTTTAAAAAAGCCTGAGATTTTCATCTCAAGCTTTTCAACATAATTGTTTTCTAGATTAGAAAAGCGAGAATACAAGCACGGCCAAGGCTGCACCGATAACAGGTCCCACAACTGGAATCCAAGCGTAAGACCAATCTCCGTCTCCCTTGTTTGAAATTGGCAAGATGCTATGCATGATACGAGGTCCAAGGTCACGCGCAGGGTTCAAGGCACAACCTGTTGTTCCACCTAGTGATAGACCGATACCGACAATCAAAGTTCCCACTGCGAAGGTTCCGATTCCTGCTTGAAGGTCATAAAGTCCCAAAGCAAAGATTGTTAATACCAATACAAAAGTTCCTAGGATTTCACTAATCAAGTTTGATACAGTATCTTTTATAGCTGGTCCTGTGCTGAAGGTTGCCAGGATATTGCCTGCATTTTCTTCTGCCTCATAATGCGGCTTGAATTGCAACCAAACCAAAATCTGACCGAGCATAGCCCCTGCGAACTGGGCTAAGATATAAGGCAAAACGGAAGCCCAAGGTAAATCACCTTTTAAAGCCACACCAATTGTCACAGCTGGGTTTAAATGAGCTGGACTGAGCGTACCAGATACAAAGGCCGCAACGGCTACAGCAATTCCCCATCCCATAGTGATGACAATCCATCCTGAATTGTTACTCTTGGTTTTGGGAAGAACCACACCTGCTACAACACCATTTCCTAGAAGAATCAGGATTAAAGTTCCCAAAAATTCTCCAAATAATTCATTCATCATCTTTCTGTCTCCATTAAAAAGAAGGGGCGGGCGACAAGGAGTCCTGCCCTCCACCTCTTTTATTTTTTCTTAATTTTTTAATTCTGCTAAATCGTTGTTAGCGAGAGCTGCTTCGACATCCGCACGGTAAGCTTCTTTTTCCTCTTCTGTCCAGTCATAGAATCGTCCCATTTCATCCAAAACTGGCTCAACGATGCTATCCAAACTATCACGCATAAAGAGCATGTGGTTGGTACGGCGAAGGAGGAAGTCAACCGGGCTAAGAGCCAACTCGTTGCGCATTGCATAGTGAAGGGACAAGGTGTCTGCCAAACTGAGTCCTGGTGCTTGTTCCAAACTATGAGCAAGAGCAAAGACTTTCGGTGCATTTGAACCGTAGAGATTTGCGAGATAGTGAGCTTCCTTGCTATCCAAGCCACGTGACACTCCAAGTTGCGCAAAGGCTTCGATTTCTGAGTCCACATTTGCTGGGTTCAATTCCCCACCTGAAACAGGGTAAGTCTTAGAATTGATGAGTTTAAAGCTACGGTCAAATTCTGCTTTGAGGATGTCAACCACGCGCTCCATAGCTCCTTCAGCCATCTTACGGTAGTCTGTGATTTTACCACCAGCAAGGGTCAAGAGGCCATTGTCATCTCGGTCCAAGCTCGAACCACGTGAAACTGCAGATGGGTCCAAATGTTTCTCAGAGGTACTGCTTTCAAGCTTGCTGACAGCAGACTCAACATCTTCACGCGTTTTTTCTTTAGAGAGATAAGATTCAACAGTCGCAATCAAGTTGTTAAAGCTTTCATCACTGATGGTTCCGTTATTTCCTCCATTGTAGTCAGAAGCGCTATTGCCTGCGATCAATGGACGAAGACCTGCCCAGCTACTTTCAATATCATCAATGGTAATGTTGGCTTCTGGGAAGCGGTTGTTGACAATGCCAAGTAGATAATCTACATCTTCCTGAGTCACTTTTGGATGTTCCAAATCCCCTGTGTAGTCTGTATCCGTTGTACCAAAGTAAGTCTTGTTTTCACGCGGGAGAACAAAGACCATACGACCATCTCCCAAACCAGTGTCAAAGTAAACTGGCTGTGAAACCTTGATCTTGCTTGAGTCCACTACCAAGTGAACTCCCTTAGTTGGACGCATTTGTGAGAATTGGGTTCCCTTATTAGACAAGTTACGTACTTTATCACTCCAAGGACCTGTTGTGTTAATCACCAGACGGGCCTTGATTTCAAAGACTTGGTCTGTCAAGAGATCACGAGCTACAACACCTGTAATCTTGCCACTTTCGTCAAAGAGGAAGCCTTCTGCCTTCACGTGGTTAGCAATGAGGGCACCGTCTTGGTTGGCACGTTTGATATTTTCAATCACGAGACGCGCATCGTTGTTACGGAAGTCAAGGTAAACCCCACCTCCTACCAAGCCTTCTTTCTTCAAGTTTGGCTGGCGTTCCAAGACTTCTTCCTTACTCAAAACCTTGTTAGCAGCTGGCGTGTTGTTAACTCCTGCCAAAAGGTCGTACAAGTCCATGGCTACTTTAAGACGGAAGAGGCTAAAGGTCGCTCCATCTTCGTCGTAAACTGGTAAGAGCATTGGGTCTGGTTTCGGAATGTGGGGAGCGATTTGTTGAACTACAGCACGTTCAGAAACAGTGTCTGATACCACTTCTACGTCGAATTGTTTGAGGTAACGAAGACCACCGTGAACCAATTTTGTTGAACGGCTAGATGTTCCTTCTGCGAAGTCCTGCATTTCAATCAAACCAGTCTCAAGACCGCTAGCCGCTGCCTGCAAGGCTACACCAGCCCCTGTAATTCCTCCACCGATAATCAAGAGGTCCAAGGTACGTTCCTGCATTTTTTGAATTGATAATTCACGTGTTTTCTTTGAAAATTCCATATTTACACACTTTCTAACTAAGTCGCTTTATTCTTCCAGTATTATACTCTTCGAAAATCTCTTCAAACCACGTCAGCGTCGCCTTACCGAATGTATGGTTACTGACTTCGTCAGTTTCATTTACAACCTCAAAGCAGTGCTTTGAGCAACCTGCGGCTAGCTTCCTAGTTTGCTCTTTGATTTTCATTGAGTATTAGTCATCGATTTCCGCAAAGACTTGCGTTGCTTTTACAGCCTTCTTCCAGCCCTTGTAGAGTTGTTCCTTGCGAGATTCGTTCATCGATGGCTCGAAGAGCTCTCCTGTCTCATTCAAGAGTTTCAACTCATCCAAGTCTTTCCAATAACCTACTGACAAACCTGCTAGGAAGGCTGCTCCTAGGGCTGTTGTTTCCAAGTTTTTGGCGCGTGCGATATCGATTCCCAAAATGTCAGCTTGGAACTGCATGAGGAAATTGTTCATAGCTGCACCACCGTCTACTTTCAAGACTTGGATAGCTGTCTGAGCATCCACTTGCATGGTGTCGAATGATGTCACGTACTTGATAAGCAATAGATTGCAAAGTCGCCTTGATAAAGTCTTCTTTACTTGTTCCACGAGTTAAGCCAAAGACAGAACCGCGAGCGTTTTGGTTCCAGTATGGAGCACCTAGACCTGTAAAGGCTGGAACGACATAAACTTCATCATTGTTGTGAGAATCACGGGCATATTTTTCAGATTCTGGTGAATTTTCAACCATGCGAAGTCCATCACGAAGCCACTGAATGGCGCTGCCTGCGATGAAGATTGAACCTTCCAAGGCATAGTAAACCTTGCCATTGATTCCGTAACCAATGGTTGTTAATAGGTTGTTCTCAGACAACTGCATCTCTTCACCAGTATTCATGATGATGAAAGAACCTGTTCCATAAGTATTCTTGACCATACCTGGTTCAAAGGCCAACTGTCCAAAGAGGGCTGCTTGTTGGTCCCCAGCCATACCTGAGATTGGCACTTCTCCACCGTAGAAATGGAATGGAGCTGTCTTACCATAGATTTCAGAGTTAGAACGAACTTCTGGCAACATAGCCTTTGGAATGTTGAGGATTTCCAAAATCTCATCATCCCATTTAAGTTCTTTAATGTTATAAAGCATGGTACGAGCTGCATTTGAGTAGTCCGTCACGTGAGCCGCACCGTCAGTCAATTTCCAAACCAACCAAGTATCGATGGTACCAAAGAGCAATTCCCCTTTTTCTGCTCGCTCTTGAGCACCTTCTACATGATCCAAAATCCAACGAACCTTGGTAGCAGAGAAGTAAGCATCGATGATCAAACCAGTCTTTTCATGGAATTTTTCCACATAACCTTGACTTTTTAGTTGTTCAGCCAAAGGAGCTGTCTGACGTGATTGCCAAACGATAGCATTGTAGATAGGGAGCCCTGTTTTCTTATCCCAGACGACAGTTGTTTCACGCTGGTTGGTAATCCCGATTGCTTCGATTTGATTTGGCTTGACACCACTTTCGATGAAAGCACCCGCAATAACTGACTGAACAGAGTTCCAAATTTCATTGGCATTGTGCTCTACCCAACCTGCCTGAGGGAAAATCTGGGTAAACTCTTTTTGACTCGAGCTAACTTTTTCTCCTTTTTTGTTGAAAATAATGGCACGAGAACTTGTAGTTCCCTGGTCAATGGCCATAATGTATTTTTCTTGTGACATGTGCTGTCCTCCTGATAAAGATCTTGAGGATGTTTCCTCTTTACACTAACTAGTATACAAAATAAAGCGCTTTCTTGTTCATCAACTTTTTTTAATTTTTTAAAAAATGTGAGTAGATTGTGTGAATTTCACAAAAAAGACCTGGAACAACCAAGCCTTTTAAGTGAATAATAACTGACGAATCCCTGCCAAATCTTCCAAATCCAAGTCGTTTTTTAAATAATAAACTGGGGTCTGTTCCTTCTTATGAATCGGGTTATTGGTAACCAGCAAATCATAATGCCGAGTACAATCATAGGCTTCAATGGTAATAAAACGATTGTATTCCAAATACCGTTTCAAAATGGCTGCCATCCTTGAAAAGACAAGAAAACCAGATGTCAAATCCAGACCAATCCGCATATGCTGGCCACCATTTTCAGCCATATATTCGATTAACTGGAGCCATTCCCAGAGAATTTTCTTATCCAAATCCGTCCCCTGATGAAAGGCAGGCAAGGCATGAAAAATCTCCTCTGCCGTTCCCCTAAAATCATGTTCCATCAAAAAATAAGGATGACGATTCTCCAACTGGTACTTGTAGCGGTCCTGTAAAATATAGCCCTTATAGAGATAGACTTGAGCACAAAGCTGACTGAGTTCATAGGTAACGTGATCCTCTGTATAATCACCCAGCAACTCCTCCTTCTTCATTTCTTGAATCAATTGCGTCAGCAAATCTGCCAACTGTCCTCCAAAACCAAGGATATACTCCATAGTATGAAGGGGAAGAATGCGATGAGATAGGAGGAAAGAGAAGAAAATCATCATCTCCCCATCCTCAGTTCCTAGAGGAAGATGTTGCCCAGCAAAAAAGGACGGAGCCTTTCGGTGCAAACGAAGGTAGAAAATATTGTCAAAATACCCTCGCATTTTCTCTTCTATGACTTGAAACTGACAAGCATTGACCCGAAGACGCTGTTGACTGATGTGATCCCAGAGAACCAAGTCCAATTTCTGACCCGCAGACAAACTTGCACCGCAGATTTCTTCTAAAGTGGCAATCTCCTGTTTTCTCTCTGGTTTCTGCATATGGCCTTCCCATTCCTGACTCGACCAGACCTTGCGAAAAAGACAGAAATAGAAATAGCGAATCTGATGCTCTGGACCTCGCCAACGTCCATTTTGGATGGATAAGTCAAATTCTGACAAAATCTGATTCAAACTAGCTAAGTGGCGACCAAGCGTAGCCTCACTAATCATCAATTCTTGAGCCAGCTGATGAGCTAAAAACTGTTGGTGGTAGAGAAGATAGATTAAAATTTGATATTTTATGGCATTTTCTAAAAATAAGCTCCGAATATCTCTCCCCTTGGTCGCTGCACCGATCGATAGACGCAGATTTTCATCTTCTAAGTGAATAGTCAGCTCTAAGCCACTATCCAAAGCCTTGTCATTGAGAAGGGTGACATATTTGGTTAGGGTTGCTTTTGAAAATCCTGTTTCCTCCATTACAGCCTTGACAGTCGTCTGAGACTCTTGTAATAGAAAGGAAAGGATCGAAAATTGGCCAGATTCAGCCTTTTCCATCAAATCTCCTAAATACATTTGTTACCCCTTTCATTTTCTACCTTAAGCATAGCATAAATCTTACAAATGCTGAAATAATCTGTTTCTCTTTTTATTTTCATGCTGATTTCCTAGTCCATTATCCTGAAAATCAGCAAACACACGGCTCCCCCTTTGGGCATTTTTATGCTAAAATAGTAGCTATGGATAAAATTATTAAAACTATATCAGAAAGCGGAGCCTTTCGTGCTTTTGTCCTTGATAGCACAGAAACCGTCCGCACTGCTCAAGAAAAACACCAAACCCAAGCTAGCTCAACTGTAGCGCTTGGTCGAACCCTTATCGCTAGCCAGATTCTCGCAGCCAATGAAAAAGGAAATACTAAACTAACAGTTAAAGTTCTTGGAACGAGCTCTCTAGGGGCCATTATCACGGTCGCAGATACCAAGGGGAACGTCAAAGGCTATGTTCAAAATCCTGGTGTTGACATCAAAAAAACTGCAACTGGTGAAGTGCTAGTCGGACCTTTTGTTGGAAACGGTCAATTCCTCGTTATCACAGACTACGGTACTGGAAATCCTTACAACTCTATGACTCCCCTTATCTCTGGAGAAATTGGTGAAGACCTTGCCTTTTACCTGACTGAAAGCCAACAAACACCTTCAGCAGTCGGCCTCAATGTCCTTTTGGACGAGGAAGACAAGGTCAAGGTTGCAGGTGGTTTCCTAGTTCAAGTCTTGCCAGGAGCCAAGGAAGAAGAGATTGCTCGTTTTGAAAAACGCATCCAAGAAATGCCAGCTATCTCAACCCTTCTGGAAAGTGAAGACCATATCGAAGCCCTCCTCAAGGCTATCTACGGTGACGAGGCCTACAAGCTTCTTTCTGAAGAAGAAATCCGTTTCCAATGTGACTGTAGCCATGAACGCTTTATGAACGCTCTTGCCAGCCTTCCAAGCTCAGACCTACAGGAAATGAAAGAGGAAGACCACGGGGCAGAAATCACTTGTCAATTCTGCCAAACAACTTATAACTTTGATGAAAACGACCTGGAGGAACTCATTCGTGACAAATCTTAATACACCCTTTATGATTGGCAATGTTGAGATTCCCAATCGTACCGTTTTAGCACCCATGGCTGGTGTGACTAACTCAGCCTTTCGTACTATCGCAAAAGAGCTCGGAGCTGGACTCGTTGTCATGGAAATGGTCTCTGACAAGGGAATCCAATACAACAACGAAAAAACCCTGCACATGCTTCATATTGACGAAGGCGAAAACCCTGTCTCTATCCAACTTTTTGGTAGTGATGAAGACAGCCTAGCACGCGCAGCAGAATTCATCCAAGAAAACACCAAAACCGATATCGTGGATATCAACATGGGCTGCCCAGTTAACAAAATCGTGAAGAACGAAGCTGGCGCTATGTGGCTCAAGGATCCAGATAAGATTTACTCTATCATCAACAAGGTCCAGTCTGTCCTTGATATTCCACTTACTGTCAAGATGCGTACCGGCTGGGCTGACCCATCTCTCGCAGTAGAAAATGCCCTCGCTGCTGAAGCTGCAGGTGTTTCTGCCCTCGCCATGCATGGCCGTACCCGTGAACAAATGTATACAGGTCATGCAGACCTTGAGACCTTGCACAACGTAGCTCAAGCTCTGACCAAGATTCCATTTATCGCCAACGGTGACATCCGTACAGTCCAAGAAGCCAAACAACGCATCGAAGAAGTCGGTGCTGATGCAGTCATGATTGGCCGCGCTGCTATGGGAAATCCTTACCTCTTCAACCAAATCAACCATTACTTTGAAACAGGAGAAATCCTCCCTGATTTGACCTTTGAAGACAAGATGAAAATCGCCTACGAACATTTGAAACGCTTGATTAACCTCAAAGGAGAAAACGTAGCAGTTCGTGAATTCCGTGGTCTCGCTCCTCACTACCTCCGTGGAACATCTGGCGCAGCCAAACTCCGTGGAGCTATTTCACAAGCTAGCACTCTGGCAGAGATTGAGGCTCTCTTGCAATTGGATAAGGCTTAATAGTTTAAAACCCGTAACTCTCTTAAAGGTTACGGGTTTTTGACTGTAAAAATTCAAATACTGAAGGTTATTATTGATTCAAAGCAACACTGGAAACCTTACCATCCGCTCCTGTTGTAATTTGGATGATTTTTCCTCCACCAATTTTGGCATTATACTTACCATCATCAAGAGTATAAGAATAGCCTTTGATAGAGTAATTTTCTTTCTTTCCATCGGAAGATTCTACTGTAAATTGGCCACCTGATGAAACTGTGATAGTTTCGCCATTAGCTCCCTTCCAGTTACCCGCTGCAGCTGAGAAATCACCATCTACCATGGTTAAAACACCCTTGTAGCGTTTATTTTGCTCTGCTTGTTTGTCTTGAAGTTTGCGGTCAGTTGTAGGATCATAGCTTGATTGGTTAGACTGGGCTTGAGGAGCTTGTTGAGTTGAAGGAGTCTGAACAGGAGTTTGTTGACTAGTCGCCTGTTGATTAAACACTTCTTGACCTTGTCTTTGTTCTGGTGCCGCTTGTGATGGTGTTGCACTTGCTGAAGACTGGTCAGTAGACGCCTTGGCTTTTTCAGATGAAGCTGAACTTGAGGATTTCTGAGTCTTGCTTTCTTTGCTAGAAGAAGTTGCTTTAGAACTTGATGACTGACTTGTCTTAGCAGAACTGCTTGCTTGAGTTGTTTCCTTTTTATTTCCACAAGCTCCTAATAGCAAGGTAGAAGCCAATACAGTTGCTGCCATCAATTTGATATAGGTTTTCTTTTTCATTTTTCTACTCCTTTGTAATGTTTTAGAAATATAAAGAAATCTTTTTGTAATGTAATTGTAACATTAGAATTTGAATATGTCAACCATTTATCTAAACTATTTTAAAAATCTTAAATACTTTAGATACATTTACTCTTCCTACTCTTCTATTCGTAATCTAATAGAAAAAACAGAAAAAAATTCCTATTTTGTTTAAAATTTTTTAAATCTCCTTTGTGTAATCGCTTGCATTATGTTAGACAAAGGAATATACTAACATTGAAATAGAATATAGGAGGTGCACTCTCATGCTAAATAAGTATTACAAGTATCTTCCTTGGGTGATTTTGGGAGCTTTCTGGTCTTATCAGTCTGCCATTCGCTACGCTCAAACTACATTTGATTTATTTTACTTAATAACTATTTTTATGATTGTAAATATAGCTTTATTGTATTTACACGAAACCTATTTAAAATATAAATACAAAGATTTATTCATTCGCATCATGAGCAATTCTAAGAGAGATAGCCATCCCTAAAACAGTCGCAACAGCAAATCAAACTAATAAAGGTAAATAAAGAGGTCGGGAACTTTGTCCCGGCCTCGCTTTTTATTTCAATCGATAGGTTTTTCTTGGTTTCTTTTTAGGCACTCGCTTGAGCCCAACCTCTTCTACATATTCTCCGTATTTTACGAGGAAATTATTGCTGACGATTGGACGACCGGGGTTGATAAGATTAACCAGTTCCGTCCCTTCGTAGACAGTGAACTCCTCCTCCAGCAGATAAAGGAAGGTCGGATTCCAGTCAAGTCGGCCTTGGATTCGTTTGATGGATTCTTGAATAATGTCATAATGGTCAAAAGCGAAGGCTTGCTCCTCCAGTTCCACTCCCTCAAGGAAGCATTTGCCTGTCTGAAAATCTACATCTACGAAAACGACATCCTTAGCATCGTCTCCTGCTTGAACAAGTTCTAATGCACGACTAGGCAAATAAACCAAGTGGGCGATGGTCACAGTCCAACCCCGAGGGTCACGGCCGGGGGTAGATACTGTCATCAATTGCTCAATTTTTTCTAGAGGAAGTTCGAGGTTGACCTCTTCTTTCACCTCGCGCTGACAAGCATGTGCAGCGTCTTCTCCCTTGTCCATAAATCCTCCAACCAAGGCTAAACAATTTTGATATGGATGAGCCTTACGACGGATAAGTAGAAGTTTGATTTTCCCTTCTACAAAGCAATAAGCTACCATATCCACCGTCACACTAGGCTTTTCATATTGAGGGAGTTCTTGCTTGTAGTACCAGTCTAAAAATTCTTCCTGACTGGCATGAATTTCAAAATATTCTTTTTCTGTCATCCCAGCTGGAATCATCGTGTCAGCCATGTTAGGCCTCCTTACGAACTGCCTTAGTCCATTGGTACCAACCCACTAGACTGTTGAGTGTGTAAACCCAGTACATCCCTTGGATGTGGATATTTTCACCCCACCAGAGATAAATACTAAAGAGATTGGTTGCAATCCAGAAAATCCATTGCTCACGATAGAGACGTGTCATCAAGAGCTGGCCGACACCATTGGTCGCATCGGTAACACTATCGCGGAAAGGGCGAGCACTATGAATACTTTGGTAAGCTAAGCCCATACCAATCCAAATGATAGCAGTCAAGGCTAAGTACTTGAGCCAGTCAAAAACAGATAATTTCTTAGCCTCAAAATGAGATTCTTCTGCTTTTCCTTGATCATTGATACGGTTGGACAGCCAAGCATAGAGACCAATCGGTTGCATGACAAAGAAGTAAACAGTCGTCAAAACTTCGCCATAAAAAGTCGCATTCATGGCCAAAATCAAATAGATGGCAGAGTTAATGGCCCCAAAGAGATAGTTGCTTGCACGCCCTTCTGCTACCAAGATAACACAGACAATCCCAGTCCAAGATGCAAACAAGCTCATCCAGTCATGGCTTTCTGCATTTTGCGTGAATTCCAAGATTAAGGGAACACTTGACAGGACGATGAGATACAACCACTGGTAAAGACTCCGGCCGACAAAGAGATCTTTCCAGAGCAGGTGCATGATTCCTGCAAAACCGATCTTGCGGGCTTCCGCATGAACATTTTTAAAGTTTTCGATAAATTGTGTGATTTTTTCAGTTAGTTTTTTCATAATTTTCTCCTAATCTGCTTGGTAAATGGCATCAATAGCCAGTTTTGCTGCTTCATAATTTCCTAGATAATCCTCAGCTAGATAAACTAGTGGAATGTTTGCTAAGTAGCGCTCCCTCATCTGGTCCAAATGCTGGGAAAAACTATGACGAATATGGTCTTCTGCCATGGTCATATCTCTAAAGCCGTCATTGACATAGGAGCCGACAGGTTGCACAAAGAGAATCAAGTCCCATTTCTCCTTAGCCAAGATCGAGGCAAAGAGATTATCAAAAGTCTCTCCCGATAAGTCCCCTTGATCCTCGGTCTCCATGTAATAATCATAGTAGCCCTTGGTTACTAAGGAGTTGGTGTCAGCTATCACTAGGCCTCGATTGGCATTACTGTCAATTAACTTAGAGGTCTGGTCATACTGCCCTAAAAGGAGATAGTAGTAATCCTTTGGAGTCAATTCATCGTCGCGGACATTGTTTTTGATCTGGTACTCGCGTGCGTATTCCAAGCTGACCGGCGCATCGTAATACCTTGCCAAATCCTTAGCTAAAGTGGTCTTCCCATTGCTGGCACTTCCCATAATCAACACTTTCTTTGTAAACTGACGTCGGAAGGGTTGAGCAATATATTTCCAATATTTGCTTGGATTTTCTCGAATCATAGTCGCTGAAATATCAAACTTTCTTTCTTGCAAGACAGTCTCAAAGCCACGATTTGATAATTCTTGCTGGTAGTCTGGCTCTCCCACAAAGAAGATTAGTTCTTGCTGGGTTTCATCATAGAAAATATCCTCTAACATTTGGTCCAACCACTCCTGCCAGCCCATAGGGTAACGAGGAAGATTGGTTTCATCTAATTTGCAGACAGAGGTCAACTCATCATCACGAAAGGCCTCTCGGATATAGCGGAATCTTTTTTGAAGCGTTAAGCCTACCTGCTCCCCTCTATCTCCCTCATAGCCTGAAACGACAACCCAGACCTGGTCACACTGCCGCTTGGCTCGCTGGATCAGATCGATATGACCTTGATGAAGCGGAGCAAAGGTTCCAAATACCACTGCTGTTTTCTTTTTCATAAACCTATTACCTTTTTATATTTTTTGATATTTTCATTATCTATGTTTTTATTATAAACTATATTTTTGTTTTGTCAATAGTTTTTTATTGTTTTTTATAAAAAACTAGCAAAAAAGAGAACCAAGATTGCTCCTGATTCTCCATTTTTATGCAATATCAAATTTTAACTGGCCTGCTTTAACACCAATCTTAAGTGTGCTGCCTGCCACCAAATCTCCCTTGAGAAGAAGTTCTGCCAACTTGTCTTCCACTTCTGTTTGCAGGGTTCTGCGAAGTGGACGAGCTCCCATCTCTGGGTCATATCCTTGATTTGCCAATAATTTCAGTGCGGAAGCTTGTAATTTCAAGTCAATGCCTTTTTCAGCCAAACTTGCCACTAAAGGTTTGACCATAATCTTTACCACTTCCTGCATATGGTCGCTAGACAGGCTATGGAAGACCACCTTTTCATCAATACGGTTGATAAACTCAGGTCTATAAGCCTTTTTCAGCTCTTCGAACATGCGTTTTTCCATATTCTCCTGGTCAAAACGAATGTCCTTTGCCCCAAATCCAACTGTCTTGTCATCACGAAGGGCTGTCGCACCAAGGTTTGATGTCATGATGATAATGGTATTTGAAAAGTCGACCTTGCGTCCCTTACTATCAGTCAAGACACCGTCATCCAAGACCTGCAAGAGAACATTAAAGATGTCTGGGTGGGCCTTCTCAACCTCATCAAAAAGGAGAACGGAATATGGTTTGTTGCGAACTTTCTCGGTCAACTCCCCACCTTCTTCATAACCCACATAGCCCGGAGGAGCTCCATTGAGACGACTGGCTGCAAATTTCTCCATATACTCACTCATATCAAAGCGGATAAGGGCCGATTCATCGTCAAAAAGAACTTCTGCCAAAGCCTTGGCCAATTCGGTCTTACCGACACCTGTAGGTCCTAGGAACATAAAGGAACCAATCGGACGCTTATGACTGCGAATCCCTGACTGGTTGCGACGAATGGCACGGCTAATGCTTGAAACAGCTTGATCTTGACCGATGACACGTTTGTGCAGTTCAGCTTCCAGATTCAGGTATTTCTTAGCATCAGTCTGAGTCAGTTTTTGGACTGGGATACCTGACAAACGACTCAAGGTGGTCAAAATATCAGACTCTGTCACCAAGTCTTTATAAACAGGTACTTCCTCTTCTCTTGCGATTAGCTGAGCTGCCTGTTTCCACTTACCATCCATCAAGGCCTTGTCAGCTGGACTCAAACCTGAATCGTCTGCTTTTACATGCTTAGCCTTATTTTGTACTGTTGCTGCTGCCTCATCCAAGAGATCGATAGCAGAGTCTGGCAAATGGCGACTAGTCAAGTAACGATGAGCCATCTTGACGGCTGTTTCAACTGCTTCATCTGTGATTTGCACACGGTGATGTTTCTCATAAGTCGCCTTCAAGCCTTGCAAAATGGTCATGCTGTCTGCAACACTTGGCTCTTCGATCGTCACTTTGGCGAATCGACGAGAAAGGGCCGCATCTTTTTCGATGTGTTTTTGGTATTCTTCCTGAGTGGTGGCACCAACCGTTCTCAAAGTTCCACGTGCCAAGGCTGGTTTCAAGATATTGGCCGCATCCAGAGTCGAATCAATCCCGCTACCAGAGCCCATGATGGTATGGAGCTCATCGATAAAGAGAATGACTTGACCATCTTCTTCAATATCCTTAATGATATTATTCATGCGCTCTTCAAAGTCACCACGGAAGCGTGTCCCTGCAACGACATTCATCAAATCCAGCTCCAACACGCGCATCTTAGCCATTTCCGCAGGTACATCACCACTAGCAATACGCTGAGCGAGTCCAAGCGCCAAGGCTGTTTTCCCGACACCAGCATCCCCAACCAAGACAGGATTGTTCTTAGTCTTCCGGCTCAAGATTTGAATCATACGCGAGATTTCCTTGTCCCGACCGATAACTGGCTCTAACTTGCCAGAACGCGCTTGCTCTGTCAAATCATGCGTATAGTCCTCGAGACCACCACTCGGAGTCTGGGGCATCCCCATCATATTAGCCATAGAATTTTGCTTGTCAGCTACTGTACGATGGCGTTGGCGTAAAGCCTTGAGATCTTCACGAGTCCAACCTGCACGTTCTTCTAAATTTCGACGAAGGGCAGCAATCTTGACCTGATCTTTCTTGTCTTCATAAGAAAAACCAGCCCTCTCCAAGATACGAGTCGCCAAGGCATTGCCATCATGCAAAATCGCATAGAGGACGTGCTCCGTCCCTAGCACCTTAGCATGGACCACTGACGCTACATATTCTGCTTCGTCAAAAAGAACCTGCAAACGATGGGAGAACGGCAATCCCGTAAAGGTTTCATCCTGGCTATAGTCCGTTTCAGTCAGTTCCAAAGCGACTTCTTCTAAACGGTCCATCTCATATGGATAATCATTTAAAGTCGCCCCTGCCACACTATAACTGTGATTGGACATGGCAATCAACAAGTGCCAAGACTCTAGATAACGAGCTCCAAAATGGCCAGCAACCATGTAGGCACTTTCGATACATTCATTCAATGCTTTTGAATAGTTCATCTTACTTCCCTTTTCTATCTACCTCTTGTATGACCTGTCGTAGCATGTTTGCACGAACAACTGGAGCTTCTTCTCCTAGAACGCGATCCAAAGCTACTGATACTAGCAAATTCATCTCCTGCTTGGTCATCAATTCCTGCTCAACCAAAAGCTGTAGAATATCCTCATAAATTTCTTGACTGACCCGCTCACCAATCGAGTAAAGCAGCTCCCGTAGCATTTCATGATGACTAGAAAACTCAATCCGTCCTATACGAATGTAGCCTCCACCACCACGCTTACTTTCAACCAAGTAGCCTCTACTTTCCGTAAAGCGTGTCTTGATCACATAGTTGATCTGACTAGGAACAACCTGAAAGGTATCTGCCAACTGACTACGTTGCAACTCCACAATACCAGATTGATCTAAAATCGCCTTGATGTAGGCCTCAATATGATCCGATGTATTTTTAAATCTCATTACAAACCCACCTCTCTCTTTAAACCTTGACTATCTTTGACTATTATACCGAAATTTTCTTATTTTTAAAAGAAAAAGGGCGCTAGTAAAGGATAATCTTCACCAACTCCCTATTTTTCTACTTATCTAAGCCTAATTCTGCCAAGATTTGACGTTTGTAGGCAATCTTTTGGACTTCCTTGTCCTCATCTCCAGACCAATCTAGTTTAATTTCTGAAACAATCTGCCCAGGGCGATTTTTCAAGATATAGATGCGGTCGCTGAGACTAAGGGCCTCCTCGATACTATGAGTAATAATCAATGTTGTCAGTTGCAACTGCTTGTGAATCTCAAGGTACCAAGCGTGGAGTTCCATCTTGGTCATCTCATCCAAGGCGCTAAAGGCCTCATCTAAGAGAAAGAGCTTGTGCCCGAAAAGGTAGGTTCTGAGCAAGGCTACACGCTGACGCATCCCCCCACTAAGTTCATGGGGATACTTGTCTCGTACAGCTGTCAACTGAAAGGTCGCAAGAATGTCATCTGCTCGGGCAATAGCTTCTGCCTTATCCACTTTTTGAATCAAGAGAGGCAAAATGATATTGCCAAGCACCGTCTTGTGCTCCAAGAGTAGATCCTTTTGCAACATATAACTCACGCGCCCCTTGGGATTTTCCTCACCGTCCAGAACAATTCGCCCTGACTGGACTTCTAAAATCCCAGCAATTAAGTTAAAGAGGGTGGTCTTCCCTACACCACTTGGGCCCAGAATGGAAACCACTTCCCCTGAAGTCACTTTCAGATTGATATCCTCTAAAATCCTCTCTTGACCATAGGCATAACTGACATGTTCTAGTCTAATCTCTGTCATTATTTCACAAATTCGTTGGTGAAGCCTTTGTCTGTCAAATCTTCTTTAAGGATACCATTTTCTTTATCCCATTTGTAGAAGGCATTCCAGCGAGCTGCATCAAATTGACCCCATTTTTCCTTGTCACTTGCGTATTCTTTTGACAAGTATTTTTGAGATTCGATGACAAAGTCACGTTTTTCCTGAAGTTCAGGTGCATTCTTAATGAGGATATCAGCTGCTTCTTCTGGATGCTCCATAGCATATTGGTAACCTTTTTTGATAGCTTGGATAACTTTGCGCGCTTCTTCTTTGTTGTCTTTAAGGTAGTCGTTGTTTGCGATGATAACTGGTGAGTAGTAATCAAATTCCTTGACATAGTCTTTCAAATACATGAAATTAGCCTCTACGCCTTGAGATTTTGCAAGGATACCATCCCATCCGTAGTAGATCCATGCAGTATCAAATACTCCATTAGCAATCGGTGTGATTGAGTTTGAGTCGTTGTTTGGTACTTTTTCTACTTTCTCAAAGTCCCCACCTTGTGATTCTACCAAGGTTTTCAACATAGCAAGTTCAGTTGGGTCATTCCATGTACCATATTTCTTACCAACTAAATCTTTTGGACTAGCTACATTGTCAGATTTACGAGAGATAATTCCTGATGTATTGTGTTCAACAATAGCTGCAACGGCAGTAATTCCTGCTCCTTTTTCCAATTTTTTAGCCATATAGTCTTGGAAATAAACTGCAAATGGTGCCTTACCGTTAATAACCAAGTCAGAAGAACTTTCTTCTGGTGGCAATTTCAAATCAACATCCACTCCAGCTTCCTTGAAGTAGCCTTTTTCCTTAGCCACATAAAGCCCTGTGTGGTTGGTATTTGGTGTCCAGTCTAGGATAAAGTCAATCTTCTTAGGTTCTGCTTCCTTATTATCCTTAGAAGCAGTTCCTTGACCACAGGCCACAAGCACAATAGCTACAAGAGCTGTTAAAACAGTTAAAAACACTTTCCATGTTTTTTTCATTTTGATTTCCTCTTTTCTTTTTCAGAAACATTCTAATTCTACGAACGTTTCCATTTAATAACATATTTTTCACTGACATCAACCAGCTTCATACCGAGAAGGCTGATAATCGATACCAGAATAATAATAGCAAACATGGTATCATACTGAAACAGTTTCTTGGACTGAATCATGTAAACACCTAGTCCTTCAAAGCCTCCCAACCACTCAGATACCACTGTTGTGATAAAGGCGTAGGAGACACTAACCCTCAGACCTGCATAAAAGTAAGGCAGGCTGACTGGGATTTTAAAATGCCAAAGGATTTGCCAAGGATTGGCCCGCATCAGATTAAACAAGGTCAGCATATCCTTGTCACAATGCCTAAAACCGTCCAAAATGCTGACGATGATAGGAAAGGTTGTCGTCAAGATAATCAAGACAATCTTAGGGAGAATCCCATAACCTAGCCACAAGACTAGAATAGGAGCTATGGCAATGGTCGGAATGGTCTGAACGACCACCATCATAGGGTAAATCAGGTCATTGAGCCAAGTCAAACTGTCCATGAGCACAGCCATGAGACAGGCAATCAAAACTCCCAAAATTAGACCTAGCAAAGCCACTCTCAAGGTCGCCCAGCTATGGTGCCAGAGAAATTCTCTATCACGCACAAAAGACTGGAGGATTTCAAGAGGTGTCGGCAGGATAAACTTGGGGAGAAGTTTAAGAAAACCTGCTAACTGCCAGATTGACAAGACTCCTAGAAAGCCCAATAGACTAATGTGTCGTCTCAGTATACTTTTCAAGTTTCTCATCAATACTTAAAATCTCTCCTACATTTATTTTGACATTGGCAAAAACATTATCTGCCTTTTGTCCTACCACTTCAAGCGCTTCTTTGAGAATACGCATAAGCTCATCAAACTCCCCTTCCAAGACCGTTTCAAATGGTGTCACCACCATAGTCACTTCTTGAGCTTGCAGATAAGCAATGACCTGATCAATAACAGCAATCCGATCAATTCCCTGTGATAGGGGTAAAACTTGCAAGGCAATGCTTGCTTTCATAAGAACCTCCTCTTCTCGTTTTCCTTTGACAAAAAGAAAAACCTTTACCATATATGGAAAAGGTGCAGAATAGACTAAGTATCGTTCCCTACGCTGGCATTACCCAAATCAGGTGCGGTCGAAGTTTAACACTTCCTCTCAGACTGTACACAGACTCCCATATATTATATGGACATATGATAGCGCAAAATAAAAAAAATGTCAAGGAAACTGCTTACAGAAAAACATGAAAAGAGTTTGAAAACAAGTGCTTCAAACTCTACATAACTTTTTTATTTAGCCTCGTACCAGGTTGCTCCCTCATTCTCATCCGCAATCAGGGGAACACTGAGTTGAATGGCTTCTTCCATGGTTTGTTTGACCAATTTTTTCATTTCTGCTAGTTCAGATTTAGGAACTTCAAGGACAATTTCATCGTGAACTTGTAGAAGCATCTTAGTCTGATAACCACCTGCAACCAAGGCTTTATCCAGCTGAATCATGGCAATCTTGAGAATATCTGCTGCCGAACCTTGAATAGGAGAGTTGATAGCAGTCCGCTCCGCAAAACCACGAATGTTAAAGTTTCGCGAATTGATATCTGGCAACTCACGGCGACGCTTGAAGAGGGTCTCTACATAGCCCTTATCACGCGCCTCACGCACCACTTCATCCATGTAGTTTTTAATGCCCGGGAAGCGTTCAAAGTAGGTATCAATGTAAGCTTTGGCCTCCTTACGGCTGATGCCCAAATTATTAGACAGACCAAAATCTGAAATCCCGTAAACCACTCCAAAGTTAACTGCTTTGGCATTGCGACGGTCGTTTGGAGTCACATCCTCAGGGCGTTCAATTCCAAAGACCCGCATGGCCGTCGAGGTATGGATATCTGCTCCCTCTTGAAAGGCCTTAATCAGATGCTCATCCTTAGAAATATGCGCCAAAACGCGCAATTCAATCTGTGAATAGTCCGAGCTGAGCAACACACTATCCTCCCACTCAGGCACAAAAGCCTTACGAATGAGACGGCCTTGCTCCAAACGCACAGGAATATTTTGCAAGTTTGGATCCACACTAGACAGACGCCCAGTCTGGGTCAAATCCTGCACATAGCGAGTATGAATCTTGCCATCAGCCAAAATCCAGTCCTGCAAGCCAATCACATAGGTAGATTGAATCTTAGCAATCTGACGGTAGTCGAGAATTTTCTTAACAATCGGCGCAATAGGAGCCAGACGCTCCAAGACATCCACGGCTGTCGAGTATCCAGTCTTGGTTTTCTTAGTGTATTCTAGAGGTAGCCCCAATTTTTCAAAGAGAAGCACGCCCAACTGCTTAGGCGAGTTAATATTAAACTCCTCACCAGCCAGTTCGTAAATCTCCTGAGTCAGTTTTTCAATGACAAGCTCATTTTCATCCTGCATCTCAAGCAAGGTCTCTTTCTTGACCGTAATTCCAGCAATTTCCATCTTGGCAAGGACAAAAGATAGGGGTTGCTCCATATCATAAAGAAGCTCTAATTGCCCATTTTCACTGAGTTTTTTAAGCAAAATAGACTCAGTCTCAACCAAAACAGCAAGCTTACTCGCCAAATGTTCCAAGAATTTCTTACGTCCAGGAAGGGCCTTCTTGACTCCCTTACCATAGAAAGTCTCATCATCGACCAAGTAAGTCTGACCATAAAGACTAGCAATAGTCGCAATTTCATTGTCCTCCACAGTCGAAAGGAGGTATTTAGCCAAACGACTATCAAAAGCAGGCGCCTGTAAATCCACACCAAAACGATTCAAGAGAACTTTGGCCTTTTTAAAATCATAAACTCTCAGAGGTGTTTTTTCTAGAAAATCCTTGAAAATAGGCTCTTGCAAAAGGTTAAGCTTGTCCGTAGCATAGAGCTTATCTCCACAAGACCAGGCAAATCCAACCAAATCATCCGTATGGTAATTCTCACCAAAAAGCTCAAAATGGAAGATAGATTCTTCAGTCAGCATGTCTTGAGTGACTTGATCAACGATAGTAAAGTTCAAACTTTCAGCCACATCAGCTGACGACACATTTAAAGCCTGCTTGAGCTGTTTGAAACCCATCTCATCGTAGAATTTCCCAAGATTTTCCACATCTGGACCACTATAGACCAAATCATCCAAACCAATCTCAATCGGTGCCTTGGTATCAATGGTCGCCAGTGTTTTCGACAAAAAGGCCTGTTCCTTATCATTGATGAGATTTTCCTTCATCTTAGAAGCCTTCATCCCATCAATATTTTCATAAATCCCCTCAAGAGAGCCATGCTCCAGCAAGAGCTTGATACCCGTCTTTTCACCGATTTTGGTCACCCCAGGGATATTATCCGACTTATCACCCATGAGCGCCTTGAGATCGATAAACTGCGTCGGTGTAATGCCCATCTTTTCCATGAGATAATCTGGCGTAAAGGCCTCAAACTCAGCCACACCTTTCTTGGAAATCTCAACCACCGTATGCTCATCCGTCAGCTGAATCAAATCCTTGTCCCCACTGACAATGGTAATATCAAAACCATCCTGCTCTGCTAGTTTATCCAGTGTCCCAATGATATCATCTGCTTCATACTGAGCCAACTCATAATGACGAATCCCCATATGATCCAACAACTCACGAATGAAAGGAAATTGCTCACGAAACTCATCAGGAGTCTTAGCCCGACCACCCTTATAGTCCGCATACATCTCTGTCCGGAAGGTCGTCTTTCCCGCATCAAAAGCCACCAAAATATGACTGGGCTCAACCCGCTCCAACAAATGGCTCAACATCAACTGGAAACCATAAATCGCATTGGTATGCAAGCCAGCCGCATTCTTAAAACGGTCCAACTGCTGATAGAGCGCGAAGAACGCCCGAAAAGCAACAGAAGACCCATCAATCAATAATAATTTTTTCTTATCCATACACCCATTATAAAGGAAAGCACCAAAAAATACCATTGGAAAGAGTTCCCTGAGAGAAACTAAGATAATATTAAAAAGAGAAGGAAGTTATTCCCTCTCTTTCAAGATACTAAAATAAATTAGTTCTTACGTTTCACAAATGGAATAGCACCAAGGAACAATCCAAGGAATCCTAATGATGCAACTGCAACATTATCTTTACCACCAGTATTTGGAAGTTCTTTTTTATCTTCTGCTTTTGCTGCTGGTGCTTGATAAGTATTATCCTTGTTAGTACCTGCTGTTGTAAGAGTATATTCTGGGACTTCGTTAATTGCTGGGGCGCCTGTCTCTGCATACACTGGAACTTCGTTAATTGCTGGGGTACCTGCTTCTGCATACGCTGGAACTTCGTTAATTGCTGGGGTACCTGCTTCTGCATACGCTGGAACTTCGTTAATTGCTGGGGTGCCTGCTTCTGCATACGCTGGAACTTCAGTAATTGCTGGGGCGCCTGTTTCTGCATACGCTGGGACTTCAGTAATTGCTGGGGCGCCTGTTTCTGCATACGCTGGAACTTCAGTAATTGCTGGGGCGCCTGTTTCTGCATACGCTGGAACTTCGTTAATTGCTGGGGCGCCTGTCTCTGCATACGCTGGGACTTCAGTAACTGCTGGGGCGCCTGTCTCTGCATACGCTGGGACTTCAGTAATTGCTGGGGCGCCTGTTTCTACATACGCTGGGACTTCGTTAATTGCTGCTTCTAAACTATTAACTCCACTGTTGAATTCCGGAGCTACCTCAGCTACAGGAGCATCAGCCGCATTAACTCCTCCACTATATTCTGAAGCATCGGCTACAGTAGGAGGTGTTGCATCATTTACCCCACCATTGAAATCAGAGCCATGATCTCCAGAAGGAGAGTCACTAGGATTCACACCACCGTTGAATTCAGGAGCATTAAGAGCACTTGGTACTTCGTCAAGTTGTTTAGCGTCGTCAGAAGGTGCATCACTAGGATTTACACCACCACTAAAGTCTTTCAGTTCTTCACCCTTAGGAACTTCTTTTAAGTTTTCGATGTAACCTAAAGTTGCGTTGTAATCATCAGTTAGTCTAGTAATTGCATCGTCGTCCTCTTGAACCAATTCGTTCACTTCGTCGAAATCAGTTTTGGCTTCATCACTAGCTGATTTAGCAGAAGCAACTGAAGCTTCTAGTTTAGTTACAGCATCTTGCAATCCATCTTGGATAGCTTGATCCGCATTGTTTTTCTTAGCAGTTTCAAGAGCAGTTTTAGTTTTTTCTAAAGTTTCTTTTTGTTTATCTAACGCAGCATTCTTCTCTTCTACTACCTTAGCCTTTTCAGCAGCGTCAGCTTTATCTTCATCAGCTTCGTTAGTTAATTGTTCAATTTTTTCAGCTAAATCATCAGCAATGTCTATAAGTTTTTTAACAATCGGTTTAGAATCTTCTTTTTTAGCTGCTTCATCAATTTTTTTAGTTTCGTCAGCAGTTAATTCTTTAGTTTTATAAGCTTCAGGAGCTTTATCTTTTGTATTCCCATCGTTAACGAATTCATCTATAGCTTGAGTAGCTGTAAGAACTCCATCTTCAATCGCTTGTAATAAAGCTTCTTTACCGATTTCAGCTTTTGCTTCTTCGATAGCTTTCGCTTTATCTTCAGGTTTAATGCTATCGTCCTTGTTGATTTTATCTTCAGCAGTTTTTTCAAGTTGCTCTAAAGCACCTTTTAAAGCTTCTAAATTAGCTGCTTCTGCTTGTGTAGCTTCTTCCTCTTTTTTAACTTCTTCTTCAACTTTAGCTTTCGCTTTAGCCGCTGCTTCTTTTGCTTTAGCTAATTCAGCTTCTGCGTCAGCTTTAGCTTTGTCCGCTTCTGCTTTTGCAGTCTCAGTAGCAGTTACATCAGCTGCTTCTTTTTTAGCTTTAGCTGTAGCTTCTTCAACCTTTTTAGCTTCTTCAGCTACTTTTTTCTCTAATTCAGTAACTTTAGCATCAGCCTCTGCTTTAGCTTTAGCAGCTTTTTCAGCTTCGGTTGGTTCAGCTTCTTCCTCTGGAGTTTCTTCTGCTGGTTTAGCTGGTTCTGCAGCTTCTTTTGCTTCTGCTTTTTTTACTTCTTCAAGAAGATTATCACGTTTTTCAGTTAAATCTTGAATTTCAGCTGTAGCAGCCTGAATTTTTTCATCAGCTTCATCAAATTCAGACTTCGCAGTATCGCGTTCTTTTTCAATCGCAGTTACAGCTTTTTCTAACGGTGCTGTGATATCTTCAGCAAATCCATTATCTTTAGCAGATTTAAGAGCTTCTTTTGCTTCTTTTAAAGTATCTTCCTGTTTTTTGAGTGTTTCAGCTTTCTTTTCAGCATCGGCTTTTAATTTCTCAGCATCATCCGTTAAGTTTTCAATTGTTTCAGTTAAATCATCAGCTTTATCTTGCAATTTTTCTGATTCAGGACGAGCAGCATCCGCTACTTCACCTTCTTCAATTCCCGCTTGCACCTCTTCAGGAAGCTTGTCCTTAGATACAGGAGTTTCTGTTTTAATTGTTGGATTAGTATCTTGTGCTTTTTCAGCATCATCTGCTAACTCAGCAAGAATATCAGAAGCATTTAATTCACCAGACTCAGCAGACTTTAATAATTCTTCTTTTGCTTTTTTGTCAAGCAATTCGTTATCAGGAATTTGTTTCAAAGCTTCAGTTAAAGCTTCTTTAGCTTCTGCTTCTTCTTTTGCAGCGGCTTCTGCTTTTGCGGCTTCTGCTTTTGCTTTAGAGTCAGCTTTAGCAGCTTCTGCTTTTGCTTTAGCTAATTCATCGTCAGCCGTTTTCTTAGTTTCTTCAGCTTTAGTTTTTGCAACATCAGCCTCAGCAGCTTCTTTTTTCTCTGTTTCAAGTTTAGTAGCTGCATCAGTTGCTGCAGTAGTTGTTCTATCTACTTTAGATTGAGCTTCATCAACTTTAGCGTTAGCTTCTTTTTCAGCTTCCTTGGCTTTTTCAACCTCAGTTTTTGGTTTTTCAGCCGTAGGTGTAGGCTTAGTTTCTCCAGTAGGTTGAGCAGCTGTAGGTTTGTCATCAGCTTTCACAACTGACGGTTGAGATGCAACAAATGTAGCACCTAAAACAGCCACACTAGCCAAACTAGTTAAAATCATTTTCTTTTTGTTCATTTTTAAAACGCCCCTTTTTGGAATCATATTTTCTTCATATTATAACTCTTTAACATATATTAATCAAGCGATATATTAAGTATGTTCAAAAAATATGTTTATATTGACTAGTACAGAGTGAAATCAATATAAACATATTTTAAATTACTTAATACTACGGAAACCTAGATAAGCAATAAATTATTTATTAAAGAATTTATCCCATGAAAATAGTTAATATCAAACAAGCTACAATAAAAAAGATATAAGAACGCTTCAAGTAAATATTTAAAATAGTGCTAATTACTTTTGAATATAGTTAAAAATGATAATGAATCAAGTTTTTTAGTTTATTTTTCTTTAATCCACTCACCGTTATGATTTACAGTATAACCGTCCACTATAGTATTAACAGCTAGCTCACCTGAAGAGTAAGAATAATACCACTTACCAGATACTTGATACCAGCCCGTTTTCATTGCCCCTGAATCATCTAGATAATACCAAAATCCTTTCTCCTGTAACCAGCCTGTCTGCATTTCGCCTGACGATTTCAAATAATACCAGTTAGAACCATCTTTTAGCCATCCCGTTGATTTAGAACCATTGGATTTAAAATGATACCAACTACCATTTACTTTCTTCCAATTTATAGCCAAACTACTATCCGTATTGTTGTTAGAGATATTTTCTGGTTGGTGAACATCCGAGTGCGAAACTTCTTCCAACTGAACATAGCGACGACTTCCATTATAAGCAGTATAACTCAACCATTTATATCCATCTTTTTCGAGAATCTGATCATAATGAACGTTCTCTCCAGAGTAATAATAATCAATTGTAGTTGCGCTAGCTAGGGGCTGAGTCTTGATAGCAGATTTAGCCTTAAAAAAATGTGTTCCTCCTGTGGAAGAGATACGAGAATCATTTAGAACGTGAGAAACAAGAGGATTTGTATTCACAGCCTCCAACTGAACATAACGACGGCTTCCATTATAAGCCGTATAACTCAACCACTTGTACCCATCTTTTTCAAGAACTTGATCATAATGAACATTATCGCCAGTATAATAGTAATCAATCGCAGTTGCGCTAGCTAGAGGCTGATTTTTGATAGCAGCCTTAGCCTTGAAAGAATGTGTTCCTCCTGTGGAAACTGAAGTTTGACTATTCCCTGCACTGCCTCCAGCTAAATCTTTAAAATGAATAAAACCAGTCATGGTATTGGCCTTCACGACGCGCTTATTATAAGATTCCCTTATCCCATAGTTGTATTCTTCAATCTCAATCTGATCTCCCATTACATTTGACACCCAGGCAACATGACCATAAGTCCCTACAGTAGACCAAGCAATGGAGCCAATAGCTGGTGTATTATCTACACGATACCCTTCACGACGAGCACGATGACCCCATTCATTCGCATTTCCATAAGCTGCCGGAATCTCAAAACCATTTACACCACTTAAGCGAAAGGCTGCAAAAGAAGTACACTGACGAGAATACATGCGCCACTTATCAATTTCCTGACTGCCATTTTTATAATAAGCAGGATAATCATCCCCACGCGCAATCGATCCATTTCCTCCGGAATAGGCATATGCACTATCACCCGCTGCTAGCATCAATCCTACTACTAAAAAGGGAACAACTTTTTTAGCTGATTTTCTAAAAGAAAATTCTGTTACTTTGAATGGTAAAACTTTCATTCTTCCTCCTTGAAAAATAATATAAATCGAAGATTGCCTTCACTTAAATTATTCGGAGAAAAAAGAAAAAGTGAGAAAATTTCTCACTTTAGTCAAGATAATGAATCAAATTCTTTTCTGTAAGGATATCTGAGTAAGTAAAGGATTCAACGTAAACATTAGCTTGTTTATCTCCTTCAACGTTTCCAAATTCAACGATAAATAGGGATGGATAAACCTCAATTAGCTTACCCAATCTATTTTTTTGGCGCTTACGACCATTCTCCAAAGTCATTTCTACGACTTGTCCCTCATGTGCCTTGATTTCTTCTTTGATTTTTTTCATCTTGGCTACATCTGTAAATGCATCTGACATCTTATTCCTCCCTCTTTGAGATACTTGAAAATTTATTGTATTCTTTTTGGAAAATCAATTCCACCGTTCCACGAGCTCCACTACGGTTTTTCTCGATAATAACTTCTACCTTATTATTTGGTATTCCTTCCTCTTCTTCACCACCACGCTCATAGTAGTCATCACGATAAAGAAAGGCTACGATATCAGCGTCCTGCTCAATAGACCCAGATTCACGAATATCAGACAAGACCGGTCTCTTATCCTGACGTTGTTCTACACCACGAGAAAGCTGACTTAGAGCGATTACTGGAACTTTCAGTTCCTTGGCTAGGATTTTCAACTGACGTGAAATTTCTGAAACCTCTTGTTGACGATTTTCTCGACCAGTTCCCGTGATAAGCTGCAAATAGTCTATCAAAATCAAACCAAGATTTCCAGTTTCTTGAGCTAATTTACGTGAACGAGAACGAATCTCTGTAATCCGAATCCCTGGCGTATCATCGATATAGATACTTGCATTAGCTAGATTCCCTTGAGCAATGGTATATTTTTTCCACTCCTCATCAGTCAATTGACCCGTACGGATAGAATGCGATTCTACCAAACCTTCTGCCGCCAACATACGATCCACTAGACTTTCCGCACCCATTTCCAGTGAAAAAATAGCAACCGTTTTGTCCAACTTAGTCCCAATATTCTGAGCAATATTCAAGGCAAAGGCTGTCTTACCAACCGCCGGACGAGCTGCTAAGATAATCAACTCCTCCTCATGAAGACCAGTTGTCATATGATCCAAATCACGATAACCGGTCGCAATACCTGTAATATCAGTCGTTTGTTGAGAACGAGCCTCCAGATTTCCAAAGTTGACATTCAATACATCTCGAATGTTCTTAAATCCACTTCGATTTGCATTTTCACTAACATCAATCAGACCTTTTTCTGCTTGAGCAATGATTTCATCAGCTGGTTGTGAAGCCTCGTAAGCTTGATTGACAGACTCTGTCAACTTGGCGATTAATCGCCGTAGCATAGCCTTTTCTGCAACAATTTTAGCATAATACTCCGCATTAGCAGAAGTTGGCACAGAATTGACAATCTCAACTAGGTAAGACAGGCCACCAATATTCTGTAAATCACCTTGATTATCCAGAATGGTACGAACCGTTGTTGCATCAATAGCATCGCCACGATCGGATAAATCAACCATGGCTTGGAAAATCAAACGATGGGCATACTTAAAAAAGTCCCGAGATTCAATATATTCTCGCACAAAAACAAGCTTACTCTCGTCAATAAAAATAGCCCCCAAAACGGATTGTTCAGCTAAGATATCTTGAGGTTGTACTCGTAACTCTTCTACTTCTGCCATCAGACTTCCCTTCCTTTTACAATCTTGTCAAGAAAGTGTAAATTTACCCTTCTTTCACACGAAGATTGATCACACTTGTGATATCTTGATAAATTTTCACTGGTACATCGATCAAACCAACCGCCCGAATCGGAGCTTGTACTTGAATATGACGTTTATCAATCTTAATTCCAAATTGCTTTTGCAATTCTTCTGCAATCTTCTTATTCGTAATTGAACCAAAAGTACGGCCATCTGGGCCAACTTTTTCAACAAATTCTACAATAGTTTCCTCTGCTTCTAGTTGGGCTTTAATTGCTTTTGCTTCTGCAATCATCTCAGCGTGAGCTTTCTCTTCTGATTTTTGTTTACCACGAAGTTCACCTACAGCTTGAGCGGTCGCTTCTTTGGCTAGATTCTTTTTGATAAGAAAGTTTTGCGCATACCCTGTTGGTACTTCCTTAATTTCGCCTTTTTTACCTTTTCCTTTAACATCTGCTAAAAAGATTACTTTCATTCTTCTTTCTCCTTTTCCTTTATTTCATTTAATACAATTTCTGTCAGTTTTTCACCTGCTTCTGACAAGGTTAAATCTTTAATTTGAGCTGCTGCCAAATTGAAGTGACCTCCACCTCCCAACTCTTCCATGATCCGTTGTACATTCAGTTTACTACGACTTCGAGCTGAGATAGAGATAAATCCTTGTGTGTTCTTCGCAAGAACAAAACTCGCTTCAATACCTGACATAGCTAACATGGCATCTGCTGCCTTACTAATAACAACTGTGTCATAGCATTTCGAGTCCTTAGCCTCTGCTAGCAATACATCGGAGCCTAATTTACATCCCTGTAAAATCAGTTCATTGACCTCACGATATTCTTCAAAATCGGTCGCAGCGATTTCTTGGATAGCAATACTATCACTTCCGCGCGTTCTGAGATAGCTAGCAACATCAAATGTCCGACTAGTCACTCGCGAGGTGAAATTTTTAGTATCCAACATCATACCAGCCATCAAGACGCTTGCTTGCATACGACTCAAACGATTTTTCTTAGAATTCTGGAACTGGATCAATTCCGTTACCAACTCACTGGCACTACTTGCACCACTTTCGATATAAGTAATAACCGCATTATCTGGAAAATCCTGATCCCGTCTGTGGTGGTCGATGACGATGGTTTGGGTAAATAAATCATAAAAATCTTTTGATAAAGTTAAAGCTGTCTTTGAATGGTCTACAAGAATCAACAAAGAACGATTGGTCACCATCCCCATTGCATCCTTAACAGACAACAACTTCGTAACTCCTTCTTTTTCTAAGAATGAAACAGCTCGTCCAATATCCGGCGACATTTGTTCTTCATCATAAATAGCATAGCTATTTTCAGTCACATTGCTGGCAAATAACTGCATACCTACAGCAGAACCCAAAGCATCCATATCTAGATTTTTGTGACCAACTACAAAAACCTGATCTACACTTCGAATCTTATCTGAAATAGCTGTCATCATAGCGCGCGTACGGGTCCGTGTACGCTTGATTGAGGCAGCAGACCCACCACCAAAATAAACTGGATTTTTTGTTTCGTCGTTTTCCTTGACAACCACCTGGTCGCCACCACGCACTTCAGCCAAGTTCAAATTGAGCAATGCAACTTTCCCTATTTCATCATGATTTCCATCACCATAAGAAAACCCCATACTTAAGGTCAATGGCAACTGTCTCTGTTTCGCCTCTTCTCTGAAAGCATCAATAACCGAAAATTTATCTTTCATCAAGCCCTCAAGTACCGTATAGTCCGTAAATAGATAAAAACGATCCATACTCACTCGACGGGAGAACATGGCATGCTTCCCAGCAAATTCTGAAACAAAATTTGCTACAAAACTATTGATATGACTGATATCAGACTCCGATGTTTCATCTTCTAAGTCATCGTAGTTGTCAACAGAAACGACACCAATCACAGGCCGACTCGTTACTAACTCGACAGTCGCTTCGTATTCTCCAGACACATCAAAAAAGTAAAGAACTCCAGATGCCTTGTCCATATGAACCGAATAGCGGGTCTCACCCAAGGTGGCATAAGAACCTGGATTCCCCACAGAAGCCTTGATAATAGTCTGAATTAAGGCTATATCAACCTCTCCCTCTTCAGTTGTTAAAATTAGCTCTGCATACGGATTAAACCACTCTACCTCCCCACTAGATAAATCTAGTTTTAAAACACCAACCGGCATCTGATCCAATAAAGTATTCAAGCTGTTTTCTGCCTGATGATTCACATATTGAATTTGTTTAATTTCTCTATTTTCATACTTTTTTTTATTCCAGATGAATAAAATCAAATAAAGAAGCACAAATAAAAATAAAACACCAATTGTTACTATATTATTTTTTGAAAAAAGAATCATCACTGTCAGAATTCCGAAGGTTATAATCCCAAGTAGAATCACCGAAAACGGAGTCAATTTAATTTTTTTCATTCTAAACCTCTTGCGCATTATTATATCACAAATGCCCTTAAAAAGCGACTTTTAAAAGAGGTAAATAGCCTGTTAATTATAGATTTATGAGCAAATAGGAGGATACATAAATCATCCCCCTGATTTCCACTTAACCTAATTCTATATCTTTATCTATCTGTTTTAACGCTCTACGATAAGGGCTATCCCCATCCCTCCTCCGATACAGAGAGTTGCTAAACCAGTTTTAGCATCACGTTTCATCATCTCATGTACCAGAGTCACCAGGATTCGGCAACCTGAAGCCCCAATCGGATGACCAAGAGCAATCGCGCCACCATTGACATTGACAATATCTGTGCTAAAACCAAGTGTTTTCCCAACCGCACAAGCCTGAGCAGCAAAGGCTTCATTTGACTCAATTAAGTCAAGATCATCAACTGTCAAATTGCATTTTTCAAGTGCCTTGCGAGTCGCATAAATCGGTCCACATCCCATAATCTTAGGATCCAAACCTGCACTTGCATACGAACGAATGCGAGCAATCACTGGGAGTCCTAATTCTTCAGCTTTTTCAGCACTCATGATTAAGACAGCTGCTGCCCCGTCATTGATTCCTGAAGCATTTCCCGCTGTGACAGAGCCGTCTTTTTTGAAAACAGGACCTAGCTCAGACAGACTCTCCAAGCTAGCATCTTTTCTAGGAAATTCATCTGTATCAAAGACGATAGGATCGCCTTTACGTTGAGTAATGACCACTGGCACAATCTCTTCTTTAAAGCGTCCAGACTCTATAGCCGCTACTGCTCGTTTTTGTGATTCCAAAGCAAGAGCATCTTGAATATCTCGACTAATATCATATTCTTTGGCCACATTCTCAGCTGTAATCCCCATATGGTATTCGTTAAAGGCATCAGACAAACCGTCCTTAATCATGGTATCTACCACTTTCGAATCTCCCATACGGCCACCCCAGCGAAAGTTTGGCAAAACATATGGAGCTTGACTCATGTTTTCTGCACCACCAGCAACAATAATATCTGCATCCCCACACTGAATTGCTTGAGCAGCTAACTGAACTGCCTTCAAACCGGAACCACAAACCTTATTAATGGTAAAGGCTGGTGTAAATTCAGGAAGCCCAGCATGAATACTCATTTGGCGAGCCACATTTTGGCCTAAACCTGCGCCTAGAACATTCCCCATAATTACTTCATCTACCTGCTCTGGTTTAATATTCGCTTTTTCCAAAGCACTCTTAATTACTAAAGATCCCAAATCAACAGCAGAAACATTCTTTAAGCTCCCGCCAAAGGAACCTAGAGGAGTTCGCACTGCCGAAACAATAACTACGTCTTTCATGACTACCTCCATTTATGCCTTGTGTAATGATGCAATACAAAAGTGGTTTACACTGGTGTAAACCACTTTAATTAGTCATTTCAATTTTAAGATTCTTTAACCTCTAACAGACCAATTTCTCCATCCTCACGACGATAAATCACATTGGTTGTCTGATCTTCAACATCCACATAGATAAAGAAATCATGTCCCAACAAATCCATCTGTAGAATAGCTTCTTCCAAATCCATTGGTTTTAAATCAATTTGTTTTGAACGAACCACTTTTGGTTGTACAACATTCAAATCTTCAACTAATACATCTGTAAATAATTGACTAGTTGCTACCTTATTTTTATTTTTACGCTCAATTTTTGTTTTATTTTTACGAATCTGACGTTCAATTTTATCAGTTACAAGGTCAATTGAACCATACATATCTTGAGACACATCTTCTGCACGAAGAGTAATTGAGCCAAGCGGAATCGTCACCTCCACTTTAGCCGTTTTTTCACGATACACCTTCAAGTTTACTCGAGCATCCAACTCTTGTTCAGCTTGAAAATACTTTTCGATCTTTTCGAGTTTAGAAACTACATAATCACGAATTGCTTCTGTTACTTCTAGGTTTTCACCACGGATACTATATTTAATCATATGAGTACCTTCTTTCTAAACATTTTTGTTTTTCTGATTTCATTATAACGCTTTCATTTTAGTTTTGCAAATTTTTTCCTCATCTTACAAGGGAAAATGTTTTGACATCCTCAGCACCAGCCTCTTCCAACAGTTTCTTCACACGATTTATAGTTGTTCCAGTAGTGTAAATGTCATCTATAAGTAGGATTTTTTTAGGAATAGTAACTCCACTTTTAATAAAGAAAGGAAGTTCTGTCTTCAAGCGTTCTGAACGACTTTTAGAAGAACTGGCCCGCTCTTCTCTTTTCTCTAATAAATCCAAATACGAGAATCCTGCTGCTCCAACTAAACCTTCAACCTGGTTAAATCCCCTCTCAAGCAATCTTTCAGGACTTAGGGGAATAACTACAAATTGGTACTCTTTGTATTTTTTCAACTCCTCACTTAAAAATGAAGTGAACACTTTTCTTAAAAGGAAGTCTCCGTCAAACTTATACCGACTGAAAAAATCCTTCATAGCTTGATTGTAAGTAAAAATCGCTTTATGACTGACCTCAACTCCTTCTTTACACCAAAATTGACAATCTTGACACTTTGTTGACAACCCTGTTTTCATACAGTTTGGACAGTACTCTTCTCCAATTCTCTCAAAAGTAGAATCACAATCTAAACAAAGACAGGAAACATCATTCCTCAGAAGTAAGAGACTACTAAAAGTTAAAACAGCCTTCATAGTCTGCCCACACAATAAGCACTTCATAGACCCGCCTCCTTATTCATCTGCTGAATTTCCATAATTGCCTTCTTGATTGAAGTATTTAACCCATCATGAAAGAAAAGCAAATCTCCTGTCGGTCTATCCATGCTTCGCCCAACTCGTCCACCAATCTGAATCAAGCTAGACTTGGTAAAAAGGCGATGATTGGCCTCTACTACGAAAACATCCACACAAGGGAAGGTAACTCCACGCTCCAATATTGTCGTACTGATAAGTATTGTCAGTTCTCCATCTCGAAAAGCTTGTACCTGCTCTAATCTATCTTCTGTTACAGAAGATACAAAGCCAATTTTCTCATTAGGAAATTGCTCCTGTAAGATTTCTTTTAACTGCTCCCCTTTCTTAATTTCTGAAGCAAAAATGAGTAACGGATAAGCTGTCTTTCTCTGTTTCTCAATATAGGACTTTAACTTTGGTGACAACCGATTTTTCTCTAAATAGTGATTAAAATCCGATAACCAGACAGGTTTAGGAATAATCAACGGATTTCCATGAAATCGTCTTGGCAAGCTCAATCGTTTTAGATCTCCTATGCGAACCTTCCTATCTAACTCATCAGTCGAAGTCGCTGTTAAAAAGATTCTCAAGCCATTCTCCTTTACACTATTCTTGACAGCACAGTAAAGCGTGGGATTGTCAACGTAAGGAAAAGCATCTACTTCGTCCACTATCAGCAAATCAAAAGCTTGATAAAACTTCAATAACTGATGAGTTGTCGCAACAACTAGTGGTGTTCTAAAATAAGCTTCTGATTCTCCGTGTAACAAAGCTATCTCGCAAGAAAAATCCTGTTGCAGGCGCTTGTATAGCTCCAAACAAACATCTATGCGAGGACTGGACAAACATACTGCACCACCTTCATCAATCACTTTGGCCACTACTTGATAAATCATTTCTGTCTTTCCAGCTCCTGTAACCGCATGAACTAACGTTGGCTCCTGCTTGTCTACTGCTCGAATCAGTCCCTGTGATACCTTCTCTTGAAAAGGAGTTAATTTACCACTCCATTTAAGAACATCTTGCTTCGGAAAATCCTCCTGCGGAAAATAGTATAAAGATTGATCACTCCTAACTCGCTTCATAATTAAGCACTCCCGACAATAGTAAGCATCGATAGGCAAATACCATTCTTCTAGAATAGTACTATTACAACGTTGACAGAAAAATTTCCCCTTCTCCTTTCTCATTGCTGGAAGTTTCTCCGCTAACTGACGGTCCTCTTCTGATAATTCATTCTCAGTAAACAAGCGGCCGAGATAATTTGGATTTACTTTCATACTTCTTTATTCGTAAAAACCTAGCGCTTTAGATAATTTTTTAGTACAATTAAATCATGGAATTTAGAACAATCAAAGAGGACGGTCAAGTCCAAGAAGAAATCAAAAAATCACGCTTTATCTGTCATGCCAAGCGTGTTTATAGCGAAGAAGAGGCTCGTGACTTCATTACTACCATCAAGAAAGAACACTACAAAGCTACGCATAACTGCTCAGCCTTTATCATTGGAGAACGTAGTGAAATCAAACGTACAAGTGATGATGGTGAGCCCAGTGGTACTGCTGGCGTTCCCATGCTTGGGGTACTAGAAAATCACAATCTTACTAATGTCTGTGTGGTAGTGACACGCTACTTTGGTGGCATTAAACTAGGCGCTGGAGGATTGATTCGTGCTTACGCTGGTAGTGTTGCCTTAGCTGTCAAAGAAATTGGCATCATTGAAATAAAGGAACAGGCTGGCATTGCTATTCAAATGTCTTACGCTCAGTATCAAGAGTACAGTAACTTCCTTAAGGAACATAATCTCATGGAACTGGATACAAACTTTACAGATCAAATTGATACGATGATTTATGTTGATAAAGAAGAAAAAGAAAATATTAAAGCTGCACTGGTAGAGTTTTTTAATGGAAAAGTTACTTTAACTGATCAAGGTTTACGTGAAGTTGAAGTTCCTGTAAACTTAGTGTAAATAAAGGAGAAAAATATGGCATTTGGAAAATTCATTCAAGGACTCGCTGGTAACTTTAGCGAGCAAAACAAAGAAACTCTTATCAAAGAATATGGACAATATCTACTAGAAAATGAAGAAATTCAAAGTGGATATAAACTGATTCGTGACTCAATTATATTTACAAATATCCGTATTATCTTTACAGATAAACAAGGCGCTACTGGTCGTAAGATGTCTATTAAATCAATCTTTTTGATGAACGTTGTTAACGTGGAAATGGAAACTGCTGGAGCAGGTATAGATGATAGTGAAATTACTATTACTTATTTAGAAAATGTCTTTCTAAAAGCACATAATGAACATTTTAGTTCTCATAAATTTGAATTTCCTAAGAAAACGGATATCGTTCCACTTTATACATATTTACTAGAATTAGCCTACCACAATCGCTTAAAAATTAATGGCTTAGACCTATGATATAAAAAAATCCTATCGCTTCGATAGGATTTCTATATTTTACAAATGGTATAGATAGCGTTATACTAGAAATATCTTATACAAAGAGGTATCCATATGTCTATTTATAACAACATTACTGAATTAATCGGTCAAACTCCAATCGTTAAACTCAACAATATTGTGCCAGAAGGTGCTGCGGACGTTTACGTAAAGCTTGAAGCATTTAACCCTGGTTCGTCTGTAAAAGACCGTATTGCTCTTAGCATGATTGAAAAAGCTGAACAAGAGGGGATTCTGAAACCTGGTTCTACTATTGTTGAAGCAACAAGTGGAAACACTGGTATTGGACTTTCATGGGTAGGTGCTGCTAAAGGGTATAAAGTTGTCATCGTTATGCCTGAAACTATGAGTGTAGAACGACGTAAGATTATCCAAGCTTATGGCGCTGAACTCGTCCTAACTCCTGGTAGCGAAGGAATGAAAGGTGCTATTGCTAAGGCTCAAGAAATCGCTGCTGAACGTGATGGTTTCCTACCACTACAATTTGACAATCCAGCTAATCCAGAAGTACATGAAAGAACAACAGGAGCTGAGATACTAGCTGCTTTCGGTAAAGATGGATTAGATGCCTTTGTTGCTGGAGTTGGTACTGGTGGAACAATTTCTGGTGTTTCTCATGCACTCAAAACAGCAAATTCAAGTATTCAAGTTTTTGCAGTAGAAGCAGACGAATCTGCTATTCTGTCTGGTGAAAAACCTGGCCCTCACAAAATTCAAGGTATCTCAGCTGGATTTATTCCTGATACACTTGATACAAACGCCTATGATGGTATCGTTCGTGTAACATCAGACGATGCTCTGGCGCTTGGCCGTGAGATTGGTGGAAAAGAAGGATTCCTTGTTGGTATTTCTTCAGCTGCGGCTATCTACGGAGCAATTGAAGTTGCTAAAAAATTAGGTACAGGTAAAAAAGTCCTTGCTCTAGCACCAGATAACGGCGAACGTTATTTGTCTACAGCACTCTATGAATTTGAAGTGTAGTCTCCTAAATACACTTAGCCCTCATTATAGGGCTTTTTATTTATACCTTGAAAATAGGAAACTCTCCCTATAAGGATCTACTGCATAGAAAAAAGGAAGCCAAATTGCTTCCTTTTTATTATTAGTTATTCAAGGCTGCTGCCATTGTAGCTGCAACTTCAGCTTCGAAGTCGTTTGCAGCTTTCTCGATACCTTCACCAACTTCAAAGCGAGCAAACTCAACTACTGAAGCGTTAACTGATTCAAGGTATGCTTCAACTGTCTTGCTGTCATCCATGATGTAGACTTGTGCAAGAAGTGTATAAGCTTGGTCAACTTTAGTGTTATCAAGCATGAAGCGATCCATTTTACCTGGGATGATTTTGTCCCAAATTTTTTCTGGTTTGCCTTCTGCAGCCAATTCAGCTTTGATATCAGCTTCAGCTTGAGCGATCACTTCATCAGTCAATTGTACTTTTGATCCATACTTCAAGTGTGGAAGAGCTGGTTTGTTAACCATTGCACGGCTTTCGTTGTCTTGGTCGATTACATGGTTCAATTGTGCCAACTCATCTTTAACGAATTGCTCATCCAATTCTTTGTAAGAAAGAACTGTTGGTTTCATCGCTGCGATGTGCATTGACAATTGTTTAGCAAGTGCTTCGTCTCCACCTTCAACAACTGAAATAACACCGATACGTCCACCATTATGTTGGTAAGCACCAAAGTGTTGTGCATCTGTTTTTTCAATCAATGCAAAGCGACGGAATGAGATTTTTTCTCCGATAGTTGCTGTTGCAGATACGTATGCAGCTTCAAGAGTTTCACCTGAAGGCATTGTCAAAGCAAGTGCTTCTTCATTATTAGCAGGTTTTCCTTCAGCAATAACTTTAGCTGTAGTATTTACCAATTCAACGAATTGAGCGTTTTTCGCAACGAAGTCAGTTTCAGCGTTTACTTCAATAACTGCTGCAACATTACCGTTAACATAAACACCAGTCAAACCTTCTGCAGCAACACGGTCAGCTTTCTTAGCTGCCTTAGCCATACCTTTTTCACGAAGCAATTCAATCGCTTTTTCGATGTCACCGTCTGTTTCTACAAGCGCTTTTTTAGCGTCCATAACACCGGCACCAGATTTTTCACGCAACTCTTTTACAAGTTTAGCTGTAATTTCTGCCATTTTGATTCTCCTATATTTTTTAAAAATAGGAGAGCCGGGCTAAGCCCCGCCCTCCTAGGTAATTACTATTTGTATAAATTAAGCGTTGTCGCCTTCTACAACTTCAACGATTTCTTCAATTGAATCTGCTTGAGCTTCTGAAGCTGCAAATTCTGCTTCAACTGCTACTGCATCTTCACCTTGACGTCCTTCGATGATAGCGTCAGCCAATTTAGCTGTAATCAATTTAACAGCGCGGATAGCGTCATCGTTAGCTGGGATGATTACATCGATATCATCTGGATCAGTATTTGTGTCAACCATCGCTACAACTGGGATTCCCAATTTTTTAGCTTCTTTAACAGCGATTTGCTCTTTATGTGGGTCAACTACGTACATCACATCTGGGATACGAGGCATATCTTCGATACCACCCAAGAATTTTTCAAGACGTGCACGTTGTTTGTTAAGAAGTGCAACTTCTTTCTTAGGAAGAACTTCAAAAGTTCCATCTTCTTCCATACGTTTGATTTCTTTCAAACGAGCGATACGTTTTTGGATTGTTCCCCAGTTTGTAAGAGTTCCACCCAACCAACGGTGGTTGATGAAGTATTGACCTGAACGTACTGCTTCTTCAGCAACTGCATCAGCTGCTTGTTTCTTAGTACCAACAAATAATACAACTGCATCGTTAGCTGCTGCATCACGCATGAAATCATAAGCTTGGTCAGCGTATTTTACAGTTTGTTGCAAGTCAATAACGTGGATTCCGTTACGCTCAGTGAAGATGTACTTAGCCATCTTAGGGTTCCAGCGACGAGTTTGGTGACCAAAGTGTACACCAGCCTCAAGAAGTTGTTTCATTGAAATTACTGCCATGAGTATTTCTCCTTTTTGTTTTTTTCCTCTTCTTGACTTCAACTCGCAAAACGACCCAAAGGCAACTGTTTCACAATTCATCAAGAATGAGTATTATCGTTCACACGACAAGTTTCATTTTACCATACTTTTTCAATATTTTCAAGTGATTTTAGTAGATTTTTAAAGTAAGGTAACTATATAAATTATAAAAGAGACTCAAATCGAGCCTCTTCGTCTTATTCATTAGTTTGGATAGATATATGTTACAAAACCTTCTGAAGTTGTAGTAGGATTAAACCATCCACGTTTATTTCCGATTGTACGGTTTCCACCATAGTTTGATTCAGATACTTGGATACTTGTTGATGATGAAACAGCTGTAACTACGGCTACGTGTCCATATCCACCATCATTCCAACATGCAATCGCACCAACTTGAGGTGTAGATCCTGTACGGAATCCTGCAGCTGCTGCACTTGTAGCCCACTGTGCTCCATTACCCCAGTAGTCTCCAGCCCAAGGTGCCAATGTCTTAGCTCCCCATGTACACTCTCCTGTTGGATAACTTGAAGCATTTGTACTATATGTTGGACGATGTGTCACTGGCGCAGGAGTATAGCTTGTTGATTCTGTTGAAGCACTGCTTGAAGATGATTCAGACGAACTAAATACTGCTTGAACTTGTGCAGTGAAAGTTGTATTCCCAGAATCAACAACCGTTTGTTGTTGACTTGCTTGTTTAGCTTTATAAGCTGCTTCTGCTTCTGCTGCTGCTTTGGCAGTTGCTTCTGCTGCCGCTTTTTGATCAAGTAAACTTGCTTTTTCATCCTCAGCGGTAGCTTTCTCAGCAGCAAGGTTTAACTCAGCAACTTTCAACTCTGCTTGTTTAGTTGTCAACGCTTGTGCATCATCAGCAAGTGTTTGTTGATTAGCGATTACTGTGTTAATAGCTTCATTATTAGCAACTTGCTTTTCAGCAATTGACTTTTTATCAGCCTTTTGTTGTTCTAACATTTTATTATTAGCTGATACAATCTCACTCATAGCTGCAACACGTGAAATAGCTTCAGTAATTGATTTTGAGTTTACAATTGTGTTAATGTAGCTAGTCGCCGCCCCATTTGTTTGAGCACTACGAGCTTGCTTTTCCAACGAATCATTACGAGCAACAATATTCTTAGAAAGCTCAGTGATCTCTCCTTCAAGCTTTTTAGATTCTGCCTGTAATCTTTCATTTTCTGCTTGTAGATTAGACTGTTCTGTTTGAATTGTTGAAACTTGTGTTTGGATTTGATCTACTTGTTTTTGAGCTTCTTGTTGTTGTGCTGTTAAGTTACTAATTTTATTATCTTGAGCAGCAATTTTTTCATCAGTAGTCTCTGCATGCGCATTTGTTAAAACAGCTGCTTGAGAAACCATCACTGTACTTAGTAAAAGTGACGCTAAGATTTTTTTCTTCATATTATGTAGATACTCCTTCTATTTAAGACAATACTAGTATACCAAAAAAAAGACATAATAAATATTACGCCTTTATTACATTTGTATTTCTTTCTCATAGATAATATTTTTCAAAAATAAACTGGAAAATGACTATCCATACAAAATTCAAAATCATTGATGGAACTAAACTATAGACTATGAACAAAGACATACTATCCACAGTTAAACCTACCACTAATGCAAGTATATATGCCCCCATCTCAAATAGAAAAGTTATGACAATAATTGCCAACATTCTCGTCCAACGATTCAATAAAATAACGCTATTAAATTTATGGAGAAATACCCCCAACAAGACGAACAACAAAGTCGCAATCCCTATCAAGTGGAAAAAGTAAATGTCATAAACCAAACCCACCACAAAACAATAGGCTAAATAGAGATACTCTGATACTTCAATCGTCTCAAATAAGAGAAACAAAAATAGAAAATGACTAGCTAACTGTACATGGGGAAATAATGAGCCCAAAAGCTGGCTAATATGAGCATCAATTAGAACAAAGAAAGGAAGCAATAAAAACACTCCAACCCGCTTCAGCTGTCTCATTATGAATTCCCCACTAATTCTATCACACTCACATTATGAGTATCTGCACTCAATTTAACAGTTACTTCTCGTGTCAAATAGTCCGTACTATGCGTTGTGGCAACCACTTCACCAACAGGAATATCAGCAACATTAAAGTTTCCTAATCCACCCGTTGTCACCTTATCGCCTGCACTAATATCGCTATTACTATTTAATTGACTAATTTTAAGAACCTCATTTTCCTTGTCATAGCCAACAATAATCCCATAAATTGTTGTAGAACCATGTTGAATTTTAACAGAAATCTTATCAGCATTTTCCGTATTTGTCAGAAGGTTGACCATAGTAGAGTTATCCTCTACTTTTGAAACACTCCCAATCAAACCACCATTTGCAATGGCTAACATATTTTCAGAAACCCCTTTTGATTTGCCTGCATCCAGGGTCAATTCCTGCTTCCAAGATACTGGAGAACGCATAATAACATCTACTGCTAAAGTCTTTGTAGCTTGCAATTTGGACTTCATATCAAGCAATTGGCGCAGTTGTTCATTTTCTGTCTTTAAACTTTCCGCCTCATTTGATTTAACTTCTAATTGGTAAATCTGTTTCTTCAAACTTTCATTTTCATTATATGTTCGTGTCAAATGAGCCAAATCTGATTTGACAGAATCAAACCACTGAAAAGGGGTTTTTACAACTCTATCAACCAATGAGATTCCATCTCCTAATTTTGTCACAATTGTACTTGAATAAGTCGTCGCTAAGAGAGCGGACACAAGCAGAACAGTGACAAAAACAATAATGACATATTTTGATTTTTTAAAACGGTTCATATCCCTACCTTTATATCAAAAACTGTTACAGTAATTTTTTATCAATTCCTGAAAGCTACTAAGATTTTAAGAAAAATAAGCAACAACCAAGTACGAGAATAACAAGAATAGTCAGCGTATCCTTTCTAGTCCATTTCAGTTGTCGGTATTGACTTCTGCCTTTTCCCCCCTGATAACCACGCGCTTCCATAGCGATAGCCAAGGAATCTGCACGTTTTAAACTTGTCGCAAAAAGAGGAATCAAAATGGGAATCATAGCCTTCACCTTTTGAACAATGCTTCCTTCACCAAAATCCACTCCACGCGCTTTCTGTGCATTCATAATCCGCGTCGTATCATCCATCAAGGTCGGAACAAAACGTAGACTCATGGACAGCATCAAGCCAATTTCATGAACTGGAACTTTCACACGCTTTAAAGGTGCTAATAAAGCTTCGACAGCTGATGCCAAACTTAAGGGCATGGTCGTTAAGGTTAACAAAGTTGAAAAGAAAATAATCAATACAAAGCGACAAAAAATAATTCCAGCTTGTTGCAAAGCATAATCTGTGATTCTCACAAACGAAAACTCAAATAAAACATTTCCATTAGAAATGAAAAATAATTGAAAAATAGTTGTGAAGGCAATCAAGAAAAACATAGATTTCAAGCCCTGAATAAAAAATGAAAGAGATACTCCTGACAAGGCAATAAATATCCCTGTCGCTATAAAAAGAATTAGATTCGTCAAGGGATTATTAGCCCAAAAAACGATTAAAATCAGTAACATCATAGCAAGCAATTTGCTACGTGGATCCAATCGGTGAACAATCGAATTCCCTGGGATATAACGCCCCAAAATCATACTATCCATTTAGCGACTCCTTGAACTCCTCTATCTTAATCGGTAATCGTTTAAATGACACGTCTCTATCAGCCAATCGTTTACAAAAGGCCGTAATTTTAGGTACTCCCAACTGTACTTTTTCCATGAAGACAACATCTTGAAAGACATCACTCGGTTTCCCCCTTTTAACTAAACGTCCCTTTTCCATCACATATACCTGGTTCGCATATTCAGCAACATCATCCATCAAATGCGTTACTAAGACAATGGTCATCCCTGACTGGTGGAGTTTTTTGAACAAGTTCATCAACTCTTTTCTTCCCAGGGGATCTAGGCCTGCTGTGGGCTCATCTAAGACTAATATGGCTGGTTCCATGGCAAGTATGCCTGCAATGGCCACACGTCTCATTTGTCCACCTGATAGCTCAAACGGACTGCGATTAAAAAGTGATTCATCAATTCCAACCAGAGCCAGTTTCTCACGCGCAATCTGCTCCGCATCTTCTTCAGAAACTCCAAAATTTTGCGGTCCAAAAGCAACGTCTTTCAAAACCGTTTCTTCAAAAATCTGATTTTCAGCAAACTGAAATACCAAGCCAACTTGTTTTCTAATTTGACGAATATCTTTATTTTTAGAAGTCGAGGTGATTAAAGTATCAAAAACTCGCACACTCCCTTGACTTGGTACCAATAATCCATTTAAGAGTTGTAAAATAGTTGATTTACCACTACCTGTGTGCCCAATTAAAGCCGTATAAGAACCATCTGCAATCGTCAAAGAAACATCCGACAAAGCTGTTGAGGCTAAGGGTGTCCCTTCTTGATACGTAAAACTCACATTTTCTAGAGCAATTCCCATAGCTTATCCTCTAGCTCACTTTCTGTCAAATAATTTTCAGGTAAATCATAGCCATTCTGGCTCAAAGAATATTTTAATTGATTGGAAAAAGGATCGTCTAATCCAATTTGATCTAAATCATTTCGAGAGAAAAGTTCTCTTGGGCTACTGGTTGATTCAATTTCCCCTTTTTTCATGACCAATACACGATCACTCATGGCGACTTCTTCCAAATCATGTGTAATGGAAATGACCGTCATATCATAGTCTTTTCGAATTCCTTTTACTGTCTCAATCAGTTCTCTACGCCCCTCAGGATCCAACATACTCGTTGCCTCATCTAGAATTAGAATCGCTGGTCTTAGGGCTACAACACCTGCAATAGCAACACGTTGCTTTTGACCACCTGATAGACGCGCTGGCTCTCTCTTTTTAAAGTCCAACATGCCAACCAAATCCAGAGCTTCTTCCACTCTCTTTTTCATTTCTTGACGAGAAAGTCCCTGATTTTCCAAACCAAATGCAACATCATCTTCAACAGTCGCTCCAACAAATTGATTATCTGGATTTTGAAAAACCATACCGATTTGACGACGTATATTCCAAACATTTTCCTCAGTCAACCGTTGACCATCAATTACAATCTCTCCAGATTCTGCTTCCAGTAAACCATCAATTAATCGAACCGTCGTTGATTTACCGCTACCATTATGTCCTACAATCGAAAGCCATTCTCCACGTTTCACGTGAAACGTAATATCCTTCACATCATAGTACTCCTGACTTTCCTTATAGCGAAAAGAAAGATTTTTTACATCAATTATTGATTTCATTTCGAACCAAATGCCCCTTTAAATACATAGGCACTACCCTTGAAATAATCATAGCCAGAGTAGATAGTGAAAAACAAGGCTACATAAAGTAGAACTTGACCAAGCAAAGTCCAATGTAATAGCAAGAAAATAATCGCAAACATCTGGCTGAAAGTTTTAATTTTTCCAGGCATTGCTGCTGCTAAAACTGTTCCACCAATTTCAACCAATAAAAGCCTTAAACCTGTCACAGCCAACTCACGACAGATGATCACCGCAACAATCCAAGCCGGAGCCATACCCAACTCAATCAACATGATAAAAGCTGACATAACTAGCAACTTATCCGCCATTGGATCCGCAAACTTCCCAAAGTTGCTAACCACACTCCATTTACGAGCTAAATATCCATCTAAATAGTCGGTAATACTGGCAATAGCAAATATAATAGCTGCTACTATATGACTTTCTAGCGAATTTCCTATCGTTAAAATAAAGATAAAAATAGGTATAAAGAGAATTCGACCTATTGTTAAGAGATTGGGAATTTGTTCTTTTTTCATTCGTTTTTCCTTAATTTCTAGTAAAGGTTACAGTGATTTGTCCAGTTTGAGCTGTTAATTTCGATAAATCAACAGTCTGATTATCTACTGTTAAAGCAACACCTTTGACAACACCTAAAGTAATGGTCACAGGATTTTTTGTTGAAACTGCTGTTTCCGCACTTTTATTATCCGGTGATAAGGTCACACCACCCTCAAGCTCACTTTCTGAAACACTAACCCAACTTCTAGCATCTGAAACCGATAATTGCAATTTTGCAGTTTCCTTACTTGTTTTATAAGCGATTTCTACATAATTTCCTTCACCTAATACACTTATAACTGGTTCAATATTCAAAGAGCTACTTGATGAACCACTACTTGAAGATGGAGTTACAGAACTAGTCGAACTTGTTTCTTGGACTACACTATAACTAGACGTAGATGAATTCTCCGGTTGATTCTGGAGATAATTCCAAACATAATAAGTCACAAAAATGACAATCGATAGGGCAAAGAGTATAAAATAAAATAAAGGTAAAAATGATGTCTTATTTTTCTTACTGGAACGTCTCCTACCTGTAAACTCGTCTTCATCAACATCTACTTCCTCATAAGTAATCATGCCCCCATAATCATAAGCATCCAAGACAATTCTCTCATCTAGCTCAACTGCCCACGCATACTTTCTCAAAAAAGAACGAGTGTAAAATGGACTAGGAAGTTGATCAAAATCATCAGCTTCCATTGCCTCCAACATATCCAACTGAATTTCTGTTTTTTTGTGTAATTCTTCTAAAGTTAACCCTTGGTTGGTTCTAGCTAAACGTAAAACCTCACCAATTGTTTTTTTCCTCATACTTGTCATTCCTTCTTTCTAGTGTCGATTATGATAGGTTGCTATGATGGAAATATTGTAAAATCAACTATGTCACCATCATCTATTAAATGGTGTCCAGCATCAAGGACATCCTCTAAAGTAATTTCCTGTAAAATTTTCGGCAAATCAAAGATTGTCTCACCTTGTCCAAAAGCATCATATTGCGTTGCAATAAATTCAAGAGAGTTCATGCTACTGAAAAATTCTCCAAACATCTCTCTTTTTATAGTATCTAGATGATCCTCTGTAATATCTAAATCCTTTTTAAAATTACGAATGGCCTTCCTAAACTGATGAGATAACGCAACTGGCTCTTTTGTATCCATTGTCAACATAACAAAATGAAAACGACTTGTTACTTCAACTTCAAGAGATAAGGACGCATCAATTTTACCTGATTCATATAATTTCTGAAAACGATCCGAAGTCCAACCAAACATCATTGCAAATAATAATTTTAATAAAATATGATATCGATAGCAATTTTCCTCAGCAACTTTTCTCTTACCTCTAACACCAATCGCTAGTTTGGGAGAAGACACTTCCATTCTCATACTGTCTGTGTGCTTTACATCTTGTAAAACAAACTTTTCTCTTGCTACTTCCTGAACATCTAAATCTTCCAGTTCTTTTCTTTCAAAATAGTCCTGTACTTGATCCACGTCAAAATTGCCAACTAAAAATAGAGACATGTTTACAGGTTTGTAAAACCTTGTAAAATTTTCTTGCAAATTAGTTAGATTGATTTGGGAAATGGACTCCTCACTTCCAACTATATCAGTTGCTAAAGGTGTCCCAGGATACAAATTCGCTAAAGTTGAAAAGAATAAACACGAATCTGGATTATCTTGATACATTTCTCGTTCTTGCTGAATAATATCCTGCTCTCTTAAAATGGAATCTTCAGTAAAATGTGCTGATGTTACCAATTCATCAAGTAACTCTAAATTTTCTAAAAAATGATCCGTTGCTGAAAAAAGATAGCTTGTTTTTGTAAAGCTTGTAAAGGCATTGCTATCCGCACCTAGACTCGTAAAAGCTGACATCAAATCGCTAGCATCTTCTCTCTCAAATAATTTATGTTCAAGAAAATGAGCAATTCCTCCAGGATATTCTTCTACATCTCCGTCAACTTCTGTGACAAACGTATCTACCGAACCAAACTGTACAGTTACACTACCGTAAACCTCTTTAAATTCCTTTTTAGGCAAAAGAGCAACTGTCAATCCATTTGACAAACGAGTTCGATAAACTATTTCTTTTACAGCTGGATAGTATTTTTCTTCAAAAACAACCTTTGTCATTCTATTCCTTCCATAAAGTAAATCGCTTGTAGTTTCACATTATTAGCTGCTCTACAAATAGCCTCTTTGTCAACTTGATCGAGTTTTGCAATCCAACTTTTAAAGTCTGCTGAAGATTTTCCAAGTAAGGCATTTTGATAAGCACGTTCAATCAATGAAGATTGATTATCTTGAGAAAGTAATAAAGACCGACGAATCATTTCTTTGGTCTGCTCTAACTCAATCTCTGTAAAATATCCTTTTTTTAAATCAATCAGTTGATTATTCATCATTTTACGAGCCTGGTTCCGATTTTCTCGATTGATACCAGCATACATCCTCAAGAATCCACTAAACAAATCGAGCTGACTTGAAATAGTATAAGCCAATCCAGCATTTTCACGGACATTTGTAAATAGTTTAGAGTGAGCAAATTCGCCAAGTAAACCATTCATTACAATCATGGGTAAATGTTGCTCATCACCATATTCAGAAGGACAATGATAACCTAATTCCAAAATGGATTGTCCCACATTTTTCCGAACCATACCTTCCTGCAGGATATTGGAATAAGGTTGACAATACTGAACCGTCACATCTCCTTCTCGACCTTTAAAGCCAAATGATTCTAATACATTTTGAATTTCAACCTCATTAAAATCACCTAGGAAAAAGAAATCTATTCGATCATTGTCCAAAAATTCTTGGAAACAAGAATAAGAACTTTGTGGAGTTTCAGCTAAAATACGATTTCGTAAATCACTATATTCCAATTTGAGACGTTCATCATGAAAAAATAAATTATCTAATTCTTTATGTGCGAAATAAAAAGAATCATCCATATCAGCTGCTAAACTTGTTAGCAATTGTTTTTTCTCAATTTCAAATAAGGCCGAATCAAACCCATTGTCAACTACTACCGGTGAAAAAAGAGTTTCTTTTACAAGTTCCAAAACCTGAGAAGTTAGAACATTTTTCCTACTTAAAAACTCATCACGAACATAGGTAAATGTCAATTCTACAATGTGACTTTGCCCTCTTCTGAAACAATTGGTTGACATATCTGTACCGTATAGACTGGCCAAATGTCTTCTCAAATTTTGAGAAGTGGGATACATCTGATTAGCAGTCTCTAGCATACTCGCACTCAACATGCGACCTGCAATCGTATCAAGGAATAATGGAGCGGTAAAACGCACGGTGATTTTGTTCGTTTTAAACTTTTTTGATTGGATAAAATGTGTTGAAATTCCATGCACTAACTCCATGATTTACCTCCTTATATACAGACTTCTATTATATCACGAAAACCTGAAATTTTCTTGTTCTCTGTAACACTTTTGAAATAAAAATCGCTTACATTATTCCTTGTTTCTCTAACTATTTTTAGGAAAATATGGTATAATACCAAAGATTGAGGTGAATTATGGAATACAAATTATTTGAAGAATTTATTACCCTCCAAGCACTACTCAAAGAACTTGGAATTACACATAGCGGAGGAGCTATCAAATCATTTCTCTCTGAATATTCTGTTTACTTTAATGGGGAATTAGAGAGTCGTCGTGGTAAAAAACTTCGTATTGGCGATAAAGTTGACATCCCTGACATGAATATTGACATCTTGTTGACACAACCTACTTCTGAAGAACAAGATGAATACCAAGCTGATAAAGTTGAAAAAGAACGAATCGCTAAACTTGTTAAGGAGATGAATAAAGGAGTAAAAAAAGACAACTCTAAACCTATTTCATCACCAAAAATCAAACAAGCTCCACGATTCCCTGGTAGATAATCATGTGGCTACAACACCTATCTCTCAAAACTTTTCGTAACTACAAAGAGACGAAAATAGACTTTAATCCTAAATTAAATATCTTTTTAGGACGCAATGCACAAGGTAAAACAAATATGTTAGAGGCTATCTATTTTTTAGCCTTAACGCGTAGTCATCGAACTCGAACAGATAAAAATCTCATTCATTTTGATGAGGAACAACTTCATCTTTCAGGTCTCGTTCAGAAAAAAACTGGGTCTATTCCCCTCGAAATCGAACTAACACAAAAAGGCCGTGTAACAAAAGTTAATCACTTAAAACAGGCACGCCTTTCAGATTATGTCGGACACATGAATGTTGTCTTATTTGCTCCTGAAGATCTACAACTAATTAAAGGATCACCTTCAGTTCGACGAAAATTCATTGATATGGAGCTTGGACAAATTAAGCCCATCTATCTATCAGACTTAACCAATTATAACCACATCCTAAAACAAAGAAACACTTATCTAAAATCAGTTCAAAAAATAGATGAAACCTTCCTTTCAGTCTTAGATGATCAGCTAATTGATTATGGATGTCGTGTAATGAATCACCGCTTAGATTTCATAAAAAAACTAGAAGCATTTGGTCGTAAGAAACATTTTGAACTTTCTAATCAGATTGAAGAGCTGTCAATATCCTATCAATCTTCTGTAAAGCCAACTGACAAAGAAGACTTATCAGAATCTTTCAAAATTTCTTTAGAAAAAAGTAGGTCCAGAGATTTATTTAAGAAGAATACTGGTGTTGGTCCTCATCGAGATGATATTTCTTTTTATATAAATGGGATGGATGCTAGTTTTGGAAGTCAAGGTCAACATCGTAGTCTCGTCCTCTCGATAAAATTAGCAGAAATCGAATTAATGGAAAGTATTACTACAGAATCTCCAATATTACTGCTTGACGATGTTATGAGCGAACTTGATAACACTCGACAACTAAAATTATTAGAAACGATTTCTCAGTCAATCCAAACCTTTATTACAACAACAAGCTTAGATCATCTTCGAAATCTGCCAGAAAATCTAAGTATTTTCACTATTCAAGATGGTAAAGTTATTGTAAATGAAACTTGACAACATTGTAAAAGAACTCCTGTTTCCACGGGAGTTCTTTTCATTGTTTTTTACATAGAATAATTTGGTGCCTCATTAGTAATTTGTACATCATGAGGATGGCTTTCTTTCAAACCAGCACCAGACATTTCAATAAATTGAGCATTATCGTGTAGTTCTTTAAGGTTAGCTGCACCACAGTAACCCATACCAGAGCGAATACCTCCAATCATTTGGAAGACAATATCAGCTGCCGCACCTTTATAAGCAACACGACCTTCAATTCCTTCTGGAACAAGTTTGTTTGCTTCATTGATAGAACCTTGGAAGTAACGATCGCTTGAACCTTTCTTCATAGCAGCAATTGATCCCATACCACGGTAAGTCTTAAACTTACGTCCTTGGAAGATTTCAGTTTCGCCTGGAGCTTCATCAGTTCCAGCAAACATTGATCCAAGCATAACTGCATTTCCACCTGCAGCAAGGGCTTTTACAATATCTCCAGAATACTTGATTCCACCGTCAGCAATAATCGTTTTACCATATTCACGCGCAACAGCTGCAGCATCGTAGATAGCTGTTACTTGCGGAACACCAACACCAGCAATCACACGAGTCGTACAGATAGAACCTGGTCCAATCCCAACCTTGACAACGTCCACACCTGCTTCGTAAAGTGCACGCGCTCCCTCAGCAGTAGCAATATTTCCAGCAATCAAAGTACGATCTGGGAAGTGAGCACGAATCTCAGCAATTTTACGCAAGACACCTGCAGAATGACCATGTGCAGTATCAATAACAATCGCATCCGCTCCTGCTTCAAAAAGAGCCTCTGCACGTTCAAATGTATCTGAAGTAACACCTACTGCACCTGCAACTAGTAGACGACCAAACTCATCTTTAGCAGCATTTGGAAACTCAATAACTTTTTCAATATCTTTGATAGTAATCAAACCAGAAAGACGACCTTCTTCATCTACCAAAGGAAGCTTTTCAATACGGTGTTCTTGAAGAATACTCTCAGCTGTTGCAAGATCTGTACCCACAGGAGCAGTAACAAGATTTTCACTGGTCATATGATTTGAGATTGGTTGGTTATAGTCTGAAATAAAACGAAGATCTCGGTTTGTCAAAATACCAACCAATTTACGATTTTCAAGTGTTTCAACAACTGGAACACCACTGATGCGGTAACGACCCATAAGCTCATCTGCTTCAGCAATTGTATGTTCAGGCGTCAAGAAGAACGGATCAATAATAACTCCATTTTCAGAACGTTTTACCTTACGAACCTCTTCTGCTTGTTGAGCAATTGACATGTTTTTATGGATAACTCCGAGACCGCCTGCACGAGCAATAGCAATGGCCATTTGACTCTCTGTAACTGTGTCCATGGCAGCGGTAATAATTGGGATATTTAAAGTCAAATTATCTGCCAATTTAGTTGTTAAATCAGCATCGTTAGGCAACACATGACTTTCAGCTGGAATAAGCAATACATCATCAAAGGTAAAACCTTTTTTCAAAAATTTAGTGTCCCAATTAGACATTCGAAGTTTCCTCTTTTCTTTCTTTTTGAGCTTGACTCTTTTTATATTGTATCTATCATACCATTCTATAAAAATTTGTCAAATGTTACAGGGGTAAATAAAAAACTATCTTTTCTTTCTGATAGAAATGATAGTTTCTTGTAAAATAAACTTAGTTAAAGTAATGAAGTCCCATTGCTCCTTTAACCTCAGATAGGGTTTGACCTGCAACTTCACGCGCTCTTTCACTACCTTTTTGAAGCATATTATAAACTTCTCCCATATCTTTAGCAAATTCGATACGGCGCTCACGAATAGGACCCAGTTCACGTTCTAATATTTCAAGTAGATAACGCTTTGTCTTCACATCACCAAGACCACCTCGTTGATAATGTTCTTTCATGTCAGCAATTTCTTGAGCATCTTCTGGACGACCGAAAACATCTAGATAATGGAAAACCATATTTCCTTCAATTTTACCTGGATCCTCAATGCGGATATGATCTGGATCTGTATACATACTCATTACTTTTTTACGCAAAGTATCCGCATCATCAGCTAAATAAATACCATTATTGAGTGATTTAGACATTTTAGCATTTCCATCTAAACCAGGCAAACGCCCTGCCCTCTCATTTTCTGGATAAATACCTTCCGGCTCTACCAAGACATCACAGTTATATGCATTGTTAAACGAACGAACAATTTCACGAGTTTGCTCAATCATTGGTTTCTGATCTGTCCCAACAGGAACATAATTAGCCTTGAAAGCTGTGATATCAGCTGCTTGAGCTATTGGATAGACCAAGAATCCTGTCGGAATGCTTTCTCCAAATCCTTTCTGAGCAATTTCTGTCTTGACAGTTGGATTACGCTCTAGACGTGCTAATGAAACCAGATTCATATAATACATAGACAACTCAGCTAACTCTGGAATCTGGCTTTGAATAAAAATAGTTGACTTACTTGGATCCAATCCAACTGCAAGGTAATCCAAAGCCACATTTCCGATAGATTCTACAATGGTTTGAGGGTCTTTAGCATGATCTGTCAAAGCTTGTTGGTCAGCCAAGAACACAAACATGTCATACTTATCCTCTTCCTGTAATAATACTCGATTTTTGAGACTTCCAACATAATGGCCAATATGCAATTTTCCTGTTGGACGGTCTCCTGTTAAAATAATGGGTTTAGTCATTTTGTTCTCCTTCGATATGGTCCCTTCAATTATAGCATTTTTTTAATGAAATAACCGAAATTTATCAAAATAAATCAACCTTGCTATTTACGGAACCGTGTAAAGAATACTGTAAACCTAATTTACATAAAATTGACAGATAAAAATTTGAATATTTCCGTATTTTCTAGTAGAATAAATATATTACACATATAGGAGAAAAATATTGCTTACAGTATCTGATGTTTCACTACGTTTTAGTGATCGCAAACTTTTTGATGATGTCAATATCAAATTTACAGAAGGAAATACTTATGGATTAATCGGTGCTAATGGTGCCGGAAAATCAACCTTTTTAAAAATTTTAGCTGGAGATATCGAACCTACTACTGGTCACATATCTCTTGGTCCAGATGAACGTCTCTCTGTTCTTCGTCAAAATCACTTTGACTATGAAGATGAACGTGCCATTGATGTTGTTATCATGGGAAATGAAAAACTTTATAGCATCATGAAAGAGAAAGATGCCATCTACATGAAGGAAGATTTCTCAGATGAAGATGGAGTGCGTGCTGCCGAACTTGAAGGAGAGTTTGCCGAGCTTGGAGGATGGGAAGCAGAAAGTGAAGCCTCTCAACTCCTTCAAAACCTAAATATCCCAGAAGAATTGCACTATCAAAATATGAGCGAATTGGCCAACGGTGAAAAAGTAAAAGTTCTCCTTGCTAAAGCACTTTTTGGTAAACCCGATGTTCTTCTTTTGGACGAGCCTACCAACGGTTTGGATATCCAATCAATTACATGGCTAGAAGACTTCTTGATTGATTTTGATAACACTGTTATCGTAGTATCCCACGACCGTCACTTCTTAAACAAAGTATGCACTCACATGGCCGACCTTGACTTTGGAAAAATCAAACTCTATGTCGGAAACTATGACTTCTGGAAGGAATCTTCTGAGCTCGCTGCTAAATTGCTAGCAGACCGTAATGCTAAAGCAGAAGAAAAAATTAAGCAATTGCAAGAATTCGTAGCTCGTTTCTCTGCCAATGCTTCCAAATCAAGACAAGCAACATCACGTAAGAAAATGCTTGATAAGATTGAGCTAGAAGAGATTGTGCCATCTAGTCGTAAATATCCATTTATCAACTTTAAAGCGGAGCGTGAGATTGGTAATGATCTCCTGACAGTAGAAAATCTAACTGTAAAGATTGATGGTGAGACTATTTTAGATAATATCAGTTTTATCTTGCGTCCAGGTGATAAGACAGCTCTTATTGGTCAAAATGACATCCAAACGACTGCATTAATTCGTGCAATCATGGGGGACATTGACTATGAAGGAACTGTCAAATGGGGAGTTACTACTAGCCGTTCTTACTTGCCAAAAGATAACTCGGCCGATTTTGCAGGGGGAGAGTCAATCCTTGATTGGTTGCGTCAATTCGCAAGTAAAGAAGAAGATGACAATACTTTCCTACGTGGCTTCCTCGGCCGTATGCTCTTCTCTGGAGATGAGGTTAACAAACCTGTAAATGTCTTGTCAGGGGGAGAAAAAGTGCGTGTCATGCTTTCAAAACTCATGCTCTTGAAATCAAATGTCCTTGTACTTGATGATCCAACCAATCACTTGGACTTGGAATCTATCTCAAGCTTGAACGATGGATTGAAAAACTTCAAAGAATCAATCATATTTGCCAGTCATGACCACGAATTTATTCAAACTCTAGCTAACCATATCATTGTCTTGTCTAAAAATGGCGTCATTGACCGTATCGATGAAACCTATGATGAATTCCTAGAAAATGCAGAAGTACAAGCAAAAGTTAAAGAACTTTGGAAAGACTAAATAAAACTTCAAAACTCAGTTGGGTTAACCAGCTGAGTTTTCTAACATTTTATGAGGTAACATGAAATTATTTTTTAAAACATATTGGACCTATTTTGTTTCTTTTATCATTCCCATAATCATTATGATAGGAGTATATCTATCTCAAGGTATCTACTGGAATAGCGACAACTCTCCTCTATTAGGAGATGGCTTTCATCAATACGTTATTTTTGATATAGCTCTAAGAAATATCCTACATGGAAATGGTAGTTTGTTTTACACCTTTACAAGTGGCCTCGGATTAAATTTCTATGCCCTATCTAGTTATTACTTGGGTAGTTTCCTTTCACCACTAGTTTACTTTTTTGATCTAACTAATATGCCTGATGCTGTCTATCTGACAACTCTCTTAAAATTTGGATTGATTGGACTGTCAACTTACTTTAGTTTAAATAAATTATTTCAATCGATTCCTAAGCCTTTAAAACTAGCTTTATCTACTTCCTATGCTTTGATGAGTTTCACTGTCAGTCAATTAGAGATAAAAACCTGGCTAGATGTTTTTATCTTGATTCCTTTAATTATAACTGGTTTACATCTACTGATAACTGAAAAAAAAATCCTATTGTACTTTACAAGTCTGTCAATCTTATTTATCCAAAACTATTATTTTGGCTATATGACAGCATTGTTTCTTATTTTCTGGTATCTCTGTCAAATTTCGTGGGACTTTAAAACCCGAAAATCATCTGTTCTTGATTTTGTCGTGACCTCCTTTTTAGCTGGTATGGCTAGTTTGATTCTGACTCTTCCTATTCTGTTTGATTTACAGACACATGGAGAAAAATTAACTGAAGTTACAAAGTTTCAAACTGAAAGTAGCTGGTATCTTGATCTCTTTGCTAAGCAATTCATTGGTTCCTTTGACACAACAAAGTATGGGGCCATTCCAATGATTTTTGTTGGACTACTTCCCTTTATTTTGACCATTTTATTTTTTACGCTGAAATCCATTAAGTTTCACGTGAAACTTATCTATGCAATCTTCTTTGCATTTCTAATTGCTAGCTTTTATATAGAAGCTCTTGATTTATTTTGGCAAGGCATGCATACTCCAAACATGTTTTTACATCGCTATGCTTGGATTTTCTCTACCTTGTTAATTTACACAGCAGCAGAAGTCTTAAAGCGTCTGAAAGAACTTAAAGTCTGGAATTTTTTAGTTTCGCTTTTTCTTATAGTAATAGGATTTTTAGCTACCATCTATCTAAAATCACATTATTCTTTTTTAACAGATTTGAATATTCTGCTTACTCTTGAATTTTTGATTGTCTATTCGCTTTTACTCCTTGCAGTTATCAAAAAGTTTATCTCTGTGAATCTGTTTACCATTCTAATCTCTTTATTTATAATGGTTGAAATGAGTTTAAATGCTTCATCTCAAATGGACGGAATTGCTAAGGAATGGGGATTTGCTTCTCGAAGTGCTTATAGTAGAGATATCCCAGCTATGGAATCTTTCTCAACATATATTGAGAATCAATTTACTCGTACTGAGAAACTAGAAACTCAGACAGGAAATGACAGTATGAAATTCAACTACAATGGAATCTCTCAATTTTCATCTGTTCGAAATCGTTCAGCAAGCTCTACTTTGGATAAACTTGGGTTTAAATCCTCTGGGACTAATCTCAATCTCCGCTATGCAAATAATAGTATCTTGGCTGATAGTTTATTTGGTATCCAGTACAATATCTCAGACAGTACTATTGATAAGTATGGTTTTAAAGATATCTATCAAAAAGATAATCTTACCCTATATGAAAATCAATACTCTCTTCCGATTGCATTTGCTAGTCAATCTGTTTACAATGATGTCAAGTTCAATGAACATACCTTGGATAATCAGGCCTCATTTTTAAATCAACTTGCTAACGTCAATTTTGATTATTTTTATCCAATCCCTTATGACAAAACAGAAAATACTGATGATTTGATTAGTGTTACAAGTTCTTCAAATGAGGATGCAGCAATCCAGTATCAAATTGAGGCACCAGAAAACAGCCAAGTTTATCTTTCTTTCACAAACCTTCACTCTTCTAATGATAAACAAAAGAAGGTTGACATTCTTGTAAATGGTGAAAAAAAGACTTTTACAACTGATAATGTTTTCTCCTTCTTTAATCTAGGCTATACAAAAGAGAAAAAAACTTTCAATATTAATGTTAGCTTCCCTGGAAATTCACAAGTATCATTTGAATCTCCTACCTTCTACCGTTTATATACCAAAACTTTAACTGAGGCAATTCAAAAAATCAAAGAACAACCTGTCACAGTATCAACTTCTAAAAATAAGGTTTTTGCTACATATGATGTCCAACAAGATACGTCCATTTTCTTCACCATTCCTTATGACAAAGGTTGGTCTGCCTACCAAGATGGTAAGAAAATAGAAATTAAACAAGCTCAAACTGGATTTATGAAAGTTGATGTTCCCAAGGGGAAAGGAACTATTACACTTTCCTTCATTCCCAATGGTTTTATTACTGGATCAATCTGTTCCTTTACTTCTCTCTTACTATTTGGAATCTATAATCACAGACGAAAGTCATCTAAGGCATAAAAAATCGACCAATTAATCGGTCGATTTTTTTTTAATCTTCTTCCATTTTCTTAGGTTGATAGGCTAGCATACCTAAACCAATAAATAGAGCTAGTATCACGGCAAGGAAAATAACTTGATTATGAATATTTCCTGTCATAGAAATTGTTTGTCGTAATCCAGAAACTGAATAACTCATTGGTAACCAAGGATTAATGGCTCTAAAGAAATCATTTGTCAAAGCAAGTGGGTAAGTACCTGCACTTGATGCCAACTGTAATAAAAGCAAAATAAGTGAGAAGAAAGCTCCTATACGGCTATTCCATGTTGTTAAAGCGGTCACCATGGACATGAATACTAAACTTGTTAGGATAATGAGAATAAATGTTCTCATCTCATGATTAGCTGTTAGACCAATAAGATGAACTCCTCCATATACCAAAATTCCTGCCAAAACAGCTATAATACCATTTATTTCTGCTCGAGATTTCAACCAAGCCCAACGACTCTCTGGATGACGTCCTGAAGGCAACTTCGCAAATATCATATTCGTTGATATTGCTGCAACAAAGAGAGCAACTGATATCATATAAGGAGCCATTGCGATTCCATTTACAGGAACTTGGCCATTGTCTGTTTTGGAAAGATTGAGTGGATTTGACAAAACCTCTGCATTTTTAGATTCCGTTGATACTGATTTAAGTTGATCACTAGCATTACTTAATCCTTGTCCCAAAGAAGTAACTCCTGTCTGTAAACCTTCCAATCCAGAAGTTAACTTTGTTCCACCTTCTGCTAGTTTCCCAGCTCCATCTGCCAATTTATTAGCTCCATTCTCTAATTGAGACGCACCTGAAAGTAACTGACTGGATTTATCAGCTAATTGGCCCGATCCTAACTGCAATTTATCAACTCCTGCCATTAATTCTTGACTCTTTTGATTCAATTGATTGGAGCCAGTTGATAATTTTTCAATACCAGACACTAATTCTGGAGTTTTTTCAACTAATTGACCAACTCCTGCTGTCAAGTTAGAAGATTTTTGTGTCAAGGTAGTTGAGCCTGAAACTAATTGGTTCAAACTACCTGTCAAGGTGGAATTCTTTTCACTTAGTTGACTTGCGCCTTGAGAAATTTTATCAACACCTGCAGTATATGCATTTACCCCCGATGTAATCGACTGACTAGCAGGAACTAATTTACTCGTCAATGTTCCCTGTATCTCTGTTAATCCACTTGACAATCCTGTCAAAGAAGTAGAAGCAATAAGTAATACTTGATTAGCTTGATTTTTTAATGTCGAAAGATTTGAAGATTGATTTTGTAAGTTTTCCAAACTTCCCTGTAAACCTTGTACTAAAGCTATAATTGACTGATCCGATTGAATACTGTCAGTCGAATTTTGAGATACAGAAGCGCTTATCTCAGCTTGTTGCTCACTTGTCAATGATTGATAAGCTGCTGTCGATTGAATATTGGCTAATGTAGTCGCTTTATCAGACTGAGCACTTGCTAACATTTGATTAGAAAGAGATACTATACTTAATAAAACAGAATCTAATTGTTTTGTATCTCCAACATCAATATTTTGAATAGCTTGATTTAACTGATTCAAACCAGAAAATAATTGATTAATTTGATCTTTTTGCTCAGACGAAGCATCTAACTTACTAGAAAGTTGTTGAATTCCTTCACTTAATTGCTCCACACCCATTCGAAGTGTAGCTGATTGATTAGATAACTGATTAGCACCTGTTGCAAGATTTCCCACTCTATTTGTATAGGCACTAACACCAGATGAAAATTGATTAAGACCAGCATTGAGCTGAGAAACACCGCCAGTATAGGACTCTACACCAGTATATAGTTGATTGATTCCCCTTACTAATTCAGGACTTTTAGAAGATAATTGACCTAATCCGCTATCTAATTGACTCACTGCACCAGTATATGTAACTAAACCACTATTAAAATTCCCTAAGCCAAGATGAAGTTGTTCAACACCAGAGGCATAAGGGGATAATCCTTTAGTAAACTGCTCCGTTCCATTTGAAAATGTTAAACTTGAATCTGCTAAAGAGTGTAGGTTAGTAGTTAATGTTTGACTTCCTGCCACTAACTGATTCGCTCCATCAGTTAATTTTTCACTGCCTGAAGCTGCTTGATTCATACCATCCTTTAAATCAATCATTTTGTTAAATAAAGCTTTAGTATAGGTCTCGGTTACATTGGTAGAAACATTCTGCTTTAATTGTGTCATTGCAGAATCACTCATCTTGCTTGCAATAAAGCTATGACCACTTGAAGTCTGATAATCGATTTGCATTTGCTCTGGGTGATCCGTTAAAATAGAAGCTGCTTTTTCAGATAGATCACTTGGTAAAGTCACTACCATATAATAATCACTGTCTTCTAGACCCTTCTTACCTTCTTCATCTACAAAATGAAAATCCAAGGTTTTATTTTCTTTTAAATTGGACACCATGTCTTTTCCTATAGACATGCTATTACCATTATAGGAAGCCTCTTTATCATTATTGACAACTGCCACAGGTAAGTCAGACAATTGACCATATGGATCCCACATTGATGACAAAAATATGATATTGTACATAGCGGGAATAAGAGAAATTCCTATCATGACAATAATAAAGGTTGGTTTTTTAAAAATTGCTTTCCATTCTTTAAACATAGCTTCTCCTTTTTAAACATATTGTCTAAAATTTTGATATAATAGATTATACATTAAAAAATCTAAATTACAAGATAAAAAATCTATTTTTAGACATATAGTCTAATTTGTTTATAAGGAGGAAATATGAAAGAAAGTAATAAACGCTTAAAAACAAAGCGAACTATTGAAAATGCTATGGTACAGTTACTGATGGAACAACCATTTGATCAAATTTCTACTGTCAAGTTAGCAGAAAAAGCTGGAATTAGTCGTTCCAGCTTCTATACTCACTATAAGGATAAGTATGATATGATTGAGCACTATCAAAGCAAGCTATTTCATACATTTGAATATATTTTTCAAAAACATGCTCATCACAAAAGAGACGCTATTTTAGAAGTATTTGAATATCTAGAATCAGAACCACTTCTGGCTGCTCTTCTTTCTGAAAATGGGACCAAAGAAATCCAAAATTTCTTACGAAATAAACTTCATATCATGCTCAGTACAGATTTACAAAAGCGATTTATGCAACTGAATCTCAATACCACTGAATTAGAATACAGTAGCATCTATCTAACTCACGCACTTTTTGGTGTCTGCCAAACTTGGATTGCACATGGAAAAAAAGAAAGTCCTCAAGAAATAACAGACTTCCTTATGAAGATGCTTGGTGATACAAATTGATACAAAAAGAGGAACACAGTTGTGTTCCCTTTTATCTATACTCCGCCAGTAGGACTCGAACCTACGACATCATGATTAACAGTCATGCGCTACTACCAACTGAGCTATGGCGGATAAAATAGTCCGTACGGGATTCGAACCCGTGTTACCGCCGTGAAAAGGCGGTGTCTTAACCCCTTGACCAACGGACCTTCTATCTGTAGCAGATATAACCATTATATCAATTTCTTACTAATTGTCAATCACTTTTGAGATTTTTTCTCTAAAATATCTTTCAATTTTCTAATTTTTAACCTTGAAATAGGACAGCGATGATCTTCATAGAAAACAACTTCTAGATTTTTTCGGTCAATTTCTCTAATATTGCCTATATTTACCAAAAATGACTTATGAGGAGAATAAAATCGCTGAGTATGTTTGTCCTTTTCCTGAATATCTGTCATGGTACCATAAAATTCTTTTGCAAAATTCTTACCAATAATGCGCAATTTATGAGAAACTCCTGTCGTTTCAATATACAGAATGTCATGGTAAGGAATTTTTAAATCATTTCCCTTGTAATTGTAGTCAAAATAATCTACCACATCTTCATTTTCAAGTAACATACTCTTCGTGTAGAAGATATTTTGCTCAATTCTCTTCTTAAATAACTCATCATTAATATCCTTATCAACAAAATCTAGGGCTGATACCTGGTATTTATAGGTTAGAGTCGCAAACTCTGATCGACTGGTGATAAAGACGATAATAGCGTAAGGATTGTAGTGACGAATAAACTGGGCAACTTCAAACCCTTTTTTCTCAATTCCATGAATATCAATATCTAGAAAATAAAGCTGGTTTACTTCATCATTTTCGATATATTCCTTAAATTCACGAACTTTTCCCGTTGTCTTGTATGATATTGGAATATTCGATTCTTTCGAAATTTCATCCAATATTCTCTCTAGTCTCACTTGATGTTCAATAACATCTTCTAAAATTAAAACTTTCATTCAAATTCCCTCTTAAATCTAATGATTTGTCTAAATGTACTGCCTTCCATCTCTGTTTCTAAAATAATGTTGTTGTACTTATCTAGTAGCTCTTTCACATTATTTAATCCTACTCCGCGATTTCTTCCCTTAGTTGAGAATCCTAAAGCAAATAGATCTCCTGAAGGAATCATCGTCATTTTACATGAATTCTGAATCACAATAACTGTTTCAGTTTCCATCTTAATAACTGCTACTTCCATTTGCTTTTTATAACTATCAGCCGATCCTTCGACAGCATTATTCAATAAAACACTCATGATACGAACTAAATCCAACAGGTCTATTGGTAATCTAGTAATTATATCTTTTACTTCCAGTGTAAACTCCACACCGTTATTTCGAGCATAGACAATTGACTGAGCAACCAAACTTCGTAAAGCTGAGTCTTCTATGTTGTTCAAATCAAAGTAAGTATACTTATCTGAACGTAGTTTATGATTTGCTTTGACCAAAACTTCATTGTAAACTCTGTCAATTTCCTGTAAATCACCACTGTCAATTGCCATCTGCATGCTGACAAGCATCCCAGCATAGTCATGTCGAAAACCACGGATTTCATTATACAGACCGACAATTTCATCTGTATAGTTTTGTAAATGTTTCTGTTCAAATTTCTTCTGCTTCAAAGCAATCTCTTTTTCCATTTGTTCTTTATAAGAATTCATTGCAAAGAAGGTCAAAAGTAACGAGATGAAAACAATAGATGATAAAATACTTCCAAAACTATTCAAATGTTTAATCGTACTTACCATATCTGAAACGAAAGATACAATATGGAGCAGTAGTAAAGCAAAAAATACTTTTTTCAAGAAAGGATAGAGGTAATCTTTGTCAAAATAGTTTAGTTCTAAGTGGAAATAATGAATGATTTTTAAGACAACAAAATAGGTCAACACCGTTACAACGAAAAAGAATGGGTCATGATATTGTAAAACAAAATTATCTCCTGTTATAGAGGAGAAAGTTACGGACAGAAAGTTATGAGTGCTCTCATATAAAAGAGATAGTAGTAAACTTAGGAATAATCCGCTATCCCTCTCGTACTGTTTAATCCATCGAAAATAGGAATATAAGCCCAAAGGAAATAAAAATATTTCAATCCCTAACCCATCTAAATATAGAAGATAAAAGGGAAGGCCAAGTACTACTTCTACTAGTAATGTATAAGCACCAAAAAAGAATAATTCTTTTCTATTTATTTGACCTTTACAAATTAAACGGTAACTGTGACTAATAATAAAAAAATATACTATAAAATCTACTACTAAGAAAAAATTCATTCTCCTACTCCTTTATATTCTTCTTAAGAAATTAAAGAAATTATTATTTGATCTCCTCATCTCCCCACCTTGAATCTTTTGCAAGTCTTTTTCTTTCAAGGCTACAAACTGTTCCAATTTAACTGTGTTTTTCATAATAAAATCTCCTCAATGTTTTTTCTTGTAAGCTAACTTACAAAAACTATTATACAAAATGGAATTTCGTTTTAGATAAAATTCTCTCAACTGTCATTTTTTTCTCCCCAAGTGTACTTTTTTAAGAAAAAAGCCGGGAAAATTCCCAGCTTTGCTACTATATTGATATTGATCCCAGCAGGATTCGAACCTGCGACCGTTCGCTTAGAAGGCGAATGCTCTATCCAGCTGAGCTATGAGACCTAACACAATAATTCTACCAAAAATTCAATTAAAAGTCAATTTTCTATTTATGATAGGGTGATCCCTGCTGTATTGTAAAAGCCCGATAGATTTGTTCAACAAGGACTAGTCTCATTAACTGATGGGGCAAGGTTAAACGGCCAAAACTAACAGAGAGATTGGCTCTATTTTTTACCGATGATGACAATCCTAAACTTCCCCCAATAATAAAAGTAAGGGTAGAAAATCCTTTTATAGAAGCTTCTTCTAACTGCTTACTAAATTCTTCTGAGGAGAAAGTTTTCCCTTCAATGGCTAACACAATAACAAAATCACGGTCACCAACTTTTGATAAAATTCTCTGACCTTCTATTTCTAAAATCTTTTGATTTTCTGATTCACTGGCCTTATCTGGTGTTTTTTCATCTGCTAGCTCTATCATTTCAAGCTTAGCAAATCGAGAAATTCGTTTTGAATACTCTGCAATACCATCTTTTAAATACTTTTCTTTCAGTTTCCCAACTGTTACAACTTTAATTTTCATGACTCTATTCTAACATATTCTCTATTTTTTCACACCTTATTCACAAAATAAAAGGTTAATTTTAGCCGAGAAAACCACAGATTTTTGAAAGTTATCCACAATCTGTGAAAAACTTTTGTGTTTAAGTTATAATTAAGCTAGTCAGTTTATACTTTCAGTAATTTCAAACAAATGGAGGCAAATATGAAACATCTAAAAACATTTTACAAAAAATGGTTTCAATTATTAGTCGTTATCGTCATTAGCTTTTTTAGTGGAGCCTTGGGTAGTTTTTCAATAACTCAACTAACTCAAAAAAGTGGTGTAAGTAGCTCGAACAACAATAGCACCATTACACAGACTGCCTATAAGAACGAAAATTCAACAACACAGGCTGTTAACAAAGTAAAAGATGCTGTTGTTTCTGTTATTACTTATTCAGCAAACAGACAAAATAGCGTATTTGGTAATGATGATACTAACACAGATTCTCAGCAAATCTCTAGTGAAGGCTCTGGGGTTATTTATAAAAAGAATGACAAAGAAGCTTACATTGTCACCAACAATCACGTTATAAATGGCGCTAGCAAAGTAGATATTCGTTTGTCAGATGGGACTAAAGTGCCTGGAGAAATCGTCGGAGCGGATACTTTCTCTGATATTGCTGTCGTAAAAATCTCTTCAGAAAAAGTGACTACAGTAGCTGAATTTGGTGATTCTAGTAAGCTAACCGTAGGAGAAACTGCTATTGCCATTGGTAGCCCGTTAGGTTCTGAATACGCTAATACTGTCACTCAAGGTATCGTATCTAGTCTCAATCGAAATGTATCTTTAAAATCTGAAGATGGACAAGCCATTTCTACAAAAGCTATCCAAACTGATACTGCTATTAACCCAGGTAACTCTGGCGGCCCACTGATCAATATTCAAGGGCAGGTTATCGGAATTACCTCAAGTAAAATTGCCACAAATGGAGGAACATCTGTAGAAGGCCTTGGTTTCGCAATCCCTGCAAATGATGCTATCAATATTATTGAACAGTTAGAAAAGAACGGAAAAGTGATTCGTCCAGCTTTGGGCATTCAAATGGTCAATCTCTCAAATATTAATACAAGTGATCTTAGAAGACTGAATATTCCAAGCAATGTAACATCTGGTGTAGTTGTTCGTTCTGTGCAGAGCAATATGCCTGCCAATGGTCACCTTGAAAAATACGATGTTATTACAAAAGTAGATGACAAAGACATTTCTTCATCAACAGACTTACAAAGTGCTCTTTACAATCATTCTATCGGAGACACCATTAAAATAACATACTATCGTAATGGTAAAGAAGAGACTACATCTATTAAACTTGACAAGAGTTCAGGTGATTTAGAATCTTAATTGACATCTATGTAAAGAAAACTTTACATAAAATAAAAGATGTGTTAGTGTAGAATCATGGAAAAATTTGAAATGATTTCTATCACAGATATACAAAAAAATCCCTATCAACCTCGAAAAGAATTTGATGGAGAAAAACTACATGAACTAGCACAGTCTATCAAAGAAAATGGGGTCATTCAACCGATTATTGTTCGTCAATCTCCTGTTATTGGTTATGAAATCCTTGCAGGAGAGAGACGCTATCGGGCTTCACTTTTAGCTGGTCTAAGGTCTATCCCAGCTGTTGTTAAACAGCTTTCAGATCAAGAGATGATGGTCCAGTCCATCATTGAAAATTTGCAAAGAGAAAATTTAAATCCAATAGAAGAAGCACGCGCCTATGAATCTCTTGTAGAGAAAGGATTTACCCATGCTGAAATTGCAGATAAAATGGGCAAGTCTCGTCCTTATATCAGCAACTCTATTCGCTTGCTGTCCTTGCCAGAACAGATCCTCTCAGAAGTAGAAAATGGCAAACTATCACAAGCCCATGCGCGTTCGCTAGTTGGCTTGAATAAGGAACAACAAGACTATTTCTTTCAACGAATTATAGAGGAAGACATTTCTGTAAGGAAGTTAGAAGCTCTTCTGACAGAGAAAAAACAAAAGAAACTTCAAAAAACGAATCATTTCATACAAAATGAAGAAGAACAGTTAAAAAAACTACTCGGATTAGATGTAGAAATCAAACTGTCTAAAAAAGATAGCGGAAAAATCATTATTGCTTTCTCAAATCAAGAAGAATACAGTAGAATTATCAACAGCCTGAAATAAGGCTGTTCTTTTATTTTTTTATATCACAAGGTTATCCACTATTTTTTTTAATAAAAAGCTTAATAAATCAATAGTTCCTTCCTTTATCCCCAATCTGTGGATAAAACTTGATAACATTGTGGATTATTTTTCACAGCTTGTGGAAAATTCTTGTTTTCTATGGTAAAATAGGTCTAGTATTAAACTTTTAAATAGTAAAGGAGGAGAATGGATTGAAAGAAAAACAATTTTGGAATCGTATATTAGAATTTGCTCAAGAAAGACTGACTCGATCCATGTATGATTTCTATGCTATTCAAGCTGAACTCATTAAGGTAGAGGAAAATGTTGCCACTATATTTTTACCACGATCTGAAATGGAAATGGTCTGGGAAAAACAACTAAAAGATATCATTGTAGTAGCTGGTTTTGAGATTTATGATGCTGAAATAACTCCCCACTATATTTTCACCAAACCTCAAGATACGACTACCTCACAAGTTGAAGAAGCTACAAATTCAACTCTTTATGACTATAGTCCAAGGTTAGCATCTATTCCTTATTCGGATACTGGATTAAAAGAAAAGTATACCTTTGATAATTTTATCCAAGGAGATGGAAATGTTTGGGCTGTATCAGCCGCCTTGGCTGTCTCTGAAGATTTGGCCTTGACCTATAATCCTCTTTTTATCTATGGAGGACCTGGGCTTGGGAAGACTCACTTACTTAATGCCATTGGGAATGAAATTTTGAAAAATATTCCTGATGCGCGTGTGAAGTACATCCCTGCTGAAAGCTTTATCAACGACTTTCTTGAACATCTGAGACTTGGTGAAATGGATAAGTTCAAAAAAAACTACCGTAGCCTCGATCTCTTGTTAATTGATGATATCCAATCGCTGAGTGGAAAAAAAGTTGCAACTCAAGAAGAATTTTTCAATACTTTCAATGTTCTCCATAACAATCAAAAACAAATTGTTCTGACCAGTGATCGTAGCCCTAAACACTTAGAGGGCCTTGAAGAAAGACTTGTCACGCGCTTTAGCTGGGGCTTGACGCAAAACATCACACCACCTGACTTTGAGACACGTATTGCCATTTTACAAAGCAAAACAGAGCATTTAGACTACCATTTCCAAAGTGATACCCTAGAATACCTAGCTGGTCAATTTGATTCAAACGTCAGAGAACTTGAAGGAGCAATCAACGACATCACTTTAATTGCCAGAGTAAAAAAAATCAAGGATATCACAATCGATATCGCTGCAGAGGCTATTCGAGCTCGAAAACAAGATGTTAGTCAAATCATCGTCATCCCAATTGATAAAATCCAAAATGAAGTCGGTAATTTTTATGGTGTCAGTGTCAAAGAAATGAAGGGAAGCAGACGCCTTCAAAATATTGTTTTAGCCCGTCAAGTAGCCATGTATTTATCTAGAGAACTAACAGATAATAGTCTTCCAAAAATTGGGAAGGAATTTGGTGGTAAAGATCACACAACAGTTATTCATGCCCATGCCAAAATTAAATCTTTGATTGATGAAGACGATAATTTACGTTTAGAAATTGAATCCATCAAAAAGAAAATTAAATAACCTGTGGATAACTTTTACTTTATTATCTTTTTTATCCACATTTTTTAAACAAGCCAAAAAACTTGATATGACTTGTTTAAAGTCTGTTTTCCACAGATTTCACAGACTCTATTATTACTATTATCCTTCTAATACTAAAAATAAATAAAGGAGAATCCATGATTCATTTTTCAATTAATAAAAATTTATTTCTACAAGCATTAAATACTACTAAGAGAGCTATTAGTTCTAAAAATGCTATTCCTATTTTATCAACTGTCAAAATTGACGTAACCAATGAAGGTGTTACTTTAATTGGTTCAAATGGTCAAATTTCAATTGAAAATTTTATTTCTCAAAAAAATGAAGATGCTGGTTTGTTAATTACTTCTTTAGGTTCAATTCTTCTTGAAGCTTCTTTCTTTATCAATGTTGTATCTAGTCTACCTGATGTAACTCTTGATTTTAAAGAAATTGAACAAAATCAAATTGTTTTAACAAGTGGCAAATCAGAAATTACCTTAAAAGGAAAAGATAGCGAACAATATCCACGAATTCAAGAAATTTCAGCAAGCACTCCTTTAATTCTTGAAACAAAATTACTCAAGAAAATTATCAATGAAACAGCCTTTGCTGCAAGCACACAAGAAAGTCGTCCGATTTTAACAGGTGTTCATTTTGTATTGAGTCAACACAAGGAGCTAAAAACAGTGGCAACAGACTCTCATCGTCTAAGCCAGAAAAAATTAACTCTTGAGAAAAATAGTGATGATTTTGATGTTGTCATTCCTAGCCGTTCTCTACGCGAATTTTCAGCGGTATTTACAGATGATATCGAAACTGTAGAGATTTTCTTTGCTAATAACCAAATCCTCTTTAGAAGCGAAAATATTAGCTTCTACACTCGTCTCCTAGAAGGAAACTACCCTGATACAGATCGTTTGATTCCAACAGACTTTAATACTACTATTACTTTTGATGTGGTAAACCTACGCCAGTCAATGGAGCGTGCTCGTCTTTTATCAAGTGCTACTCAAAATGGTACTGTGAAACTTGAAATTAAAGATGGGGTTGTTAGCGCCCATGTTCACTCTCCAGAAGTTGGTAAAGTAAACGAAGAAATCGATACTGATCAGGTTACTGGTGAAGATTTGACTATTAGTTTCAACCCAACTTATTTGATTGATTCCCTTAAGGCTTTAAATAGCGAAAAGGTGACTATTAGCTTTATCTCAGCTGTTCGTCCATTTACTCTTGTGCCAGCAGATACTGACGAGGACTTCATGCAGCTCATTACACCAGTTCGTACAAATTAAGTGAAAGAGGTTGAGCCTAGCTCGCCTCTTTTATGATATAATCGAAAAAGAAAAGGAGAGTAGTATGTATCAAGTTGGAAATTTTGTTGAGATGAAAAAACCACACGCTTGTACAATCAAGTCAACAGGTAAAAAAGCAAATCGTTGGGAAATTACACGTGTAGGGGCAGATATCAAAATCAAATGTAGTAATTGTGACCATGTTATCATGATGGGACGCTATGATTTTGATCGAAAAATGAATAAAATTATTGACTGCTAACCCTTAGTTAGAGGGTTAGCAAGTTTTCACTTTTTGTGTTATAATATTAGGGATTGAAATGAAAACGGAGAATGAGAAAATATGGCTTTAACAGCAGGTATCGTTGGTTTGCCAAACGTTGGTAAATCAACACTATTTAATGCAATTACAAAAGCAGGAGCAGAGGCAGCAAACTACCCATTTGCGACGATTGATCCAAACGTTGGAATGGTAGAAGTTCCAGATGAACGTCTACAAAAATTGACTGAAATGATTACTCCTAAAAAGACAGTGCCAACAACATTTGAATTTACAGATATTGCAGGGATTGTAAAAGGAGCTTCAAAAGGAGAAGGGTTAGGGAATAAATTCTTGGCCAATATTCGTGAAGTAGATGCGATTGTTCACGTAGTTCGTGCTTTTGATGATGAAAATGTCATGCGTGAACAAGGACGTGAAGACGCCTTTGTAGATCCACTTGCAGATATTGATACTATTAACCTAGAGTTGATTCTTGCTGACTTAGAATCAGTGAACAAACGATATGCGCGTGTAGAAAAGATGGCACGTACGCAAAAAGATAAAGAATCAGTAGCAGAATTCAATGTTCTTCAAAAGATTAAACCAGTCCTTGAAGATGGAAAATCAGCTCGCACCATCGAATTTACAGATGAAGAACAAAAAGTTGTCAAAGGTCTCTTCCTTTTGACAACTAAACCAGTTCTTTATGTTGCCAATGTAGATGAGGATGTGGTTTCAGAACCTGACTCTATCGGCTATGTTAAACAAATTCGTGAATTTGCAGCGACAGAAAATGCTGAAGTAGTCGTTATTTCTGCGCGTGCTGAGGAAGAAATTTCTGAGTTAGACGAAGAAGACAAGCAAGAGTTTCTTGAAGCACTTGGTTTGACAGAATCAGGCGTTGACAAGTTGACTCGTGCAGCTTACCACTTGCTTGGACTGGGAACTTACTTTACAGCTGGTGAAAAAGAAGTTCGTGCTTGGACCTTCAAACGTGGTATGAAGGCTCCTCAAGCAGCTGGTATTATCCACTCAGACTTTGAAAAAGGATTTATTCGTGCGGTAACCATGTCATATGAGGATCTAGTGAAATACGGATCTGAAAAAGCCGTAAAAGAAGCTGGGCGCTTACGTGAAGAAGGAAAAGAATATATCGTTCAAGATGGCGATATCATGGAATTCCGCTTTAATGTCTAAAAATTTAATAAATAGTGTCAATTAGGTTGGAAAAAAAAATTCCAACCCTTTTGGCTTTTGAAAGGAAAAATAAATGACCAAATTACTTGTAGGATTAGGAAATCCAGGGGATAAATATTTTGAAACAAAACACAATGTTGGATTTATGTTGATTGACCAACTAGCGAAGAAACAGAATGTCACTTTTACACATGATAAGATATTTCAAGCTGACCTAGCATCCTTTTTCCTAAATGGAGAAAAAATTTATCTTGTCAAACCAACGACATTTATGAATGAAAGTGGAAAAGCGGTTCATGCTTTATTGACTTACTATGGTTTGGATATTGAAGATTTACTCATCATTTACGATGATCTTGACATGGAAGTTGGAAAGATTCGTTTAAGAGCAAAAGGCTCCGCAGGTGGTCATAATGGTATTAAGTCTATTATTCAACATATTGGAACTCAGGTCTTTAACCGTGTTAAGATTGGAATCGGAAGACCTAAAAATGGTATGTCAGTTGTTCACCATGTTTTGAGTAAGTTTGACAAGGATGATTATATTGGTATTTTACAGTCTATTGACAAAGTTGACGATTCTGTAAACTACTATTTACAAGAGAAAAACTTTGAAAAAACGATGCAGAGGTATAACGGATAAATGGTGACCTTATTAGATTTATTCTCAGAAAATGATCAGATCCAAAAATGGCATCAAAATTTAACAGATAAGAAAAGACAACTGATACTTGGTTTATCAACGTCTACTAAGGCTCTTGCAATTGCAAGCAGTTTAGAAAAAGAAGATAAGATTGTATTGTTGACGTCAACTTATGGAGAAGCAGAAGGACTTGTTAGTGATCTTCTATCTATCTTGGGTGAGGAACTTGTCTATCCATTTTTGGTAGATGATACTCCTATGGTGGAGTTTTTGATGTCTTCACAAGAAAAAATCATTTCACGGGTTGAAGCCTTGCGTTTTTTGACTGATTCATCTAAGAGAGGGATTTTAGTTTGTAATATCGCAGCAAGTCGATTGATTTTACCGTCTCCTAATGTATTCAAAGATAGTATTGTAAAAATCTCAGTTGGTGAAGAATATGACCAACACGCGTTTATCCATCAGTTAAAGGAAATTGGTTATCGAAAGGTTACACAAGTACAAACTCAAGGAGAATTTAGTCTTCGAGGAGATATTTTAGATATTTTTGAAATATCCCAGTTAGAACCTAGCCGAATTGAGTTTTTTGGTGATGAAGTCGATGGAATTCGTACTTTTGAAGTCGAAACACAATTATCGAAAGAAAATCAGTCAGAACTCCTCATTTTTCCAGCTAGTGATATTCTTTTGAGAGAAAAGGATTATCAACGAGGTCAGTCAGCTTTAGAAAAACAAATTTCAAAAACGTTATCACCTATTTTAAAATCATACTTAGAAGAAATTCTTTCAAGTTTTCACCAAAAACAAATTCATTCTGATTCAAGGAAATTTTTATCTTTGTGTTATGATAAGACATGGACTGTTTTTGACTATATTGAAAAAGATACTCCAATATTCTTTGATGATTATCAGAAATTGATGAATCAGTATGAAGTCTTTGAAAGGGAGTTAGCACAATACTTTACAGAAGAATTACAGAACAGTAAAGCATTTTCTGAGATGCAGTATTTTGCTGATACAGAGCAAACCTATAAAAAACAGAGTCCGGTTACCTTTTTCTCTAATCTGCAAAAGGGGTTAGGAAATCTCAAGTTTGACCAAATTTATCAATTTAATCAATATCCTATGCAGGAGTTTTTCAATCAATTTTCTTTTCTAAAAGAAGAAATTGAACGATATAAAAAAATGGATTACACCATTATTCTGCAGTCTAGCAATTCAATGGGAAGTAAAACATTGGAGGATGTGTTAGAGGAATATCAGATTAAATTGGATTCTAGAGATAAGTCAAGAATCTGTCAAGAATCTGTAAACTTAATCGAGGGCAATCTCAGACATGGTTTTCATTTTGTAGATGAAAAAATTTTGGTGATTACTGAACATGAGATTTTTCAAAAGAAATTGAAACGTCGTTTTCGAAGACAACATGTTTCAAACGCAGAGAGATTAAAAGATTACAATGAACTTGAAAAAGGAGATTACGTTGTTCACCATATTCATGGGATTGGTCAATATCTAGGGATTGAAACCATTGAAATCAAGGGGATTCACCGCGATTATGTCAGTGTCCAGTATCAAAATGGGGATCAAATCTCCATCCCAGTGGAACAGATTCATCTACTATCTAAATATGTTTCAAGTGATGGTAAAGCGCCAAAACTCAATAAATTAAATGACGGTCATTTTAAAAAGGCCAAGCAAAAGGTTAAGAATCAGGTAGAGGATATAGCTGACGATTTAATCAAACTCTATTCTGAACGCAGCCAGTTGAAGGGGTTTGCTTTCTCAGCTGATGATGAAGATCAACATGCTTTTGATGATGCCTTCCCTTATGTTGAAACGGATGATCAACTTCGTAGTATTGAGGAAATCAAGAGAGATATGCAGACTTCTCAGCCAATGGATCGACTTTTAGTTGGGGATGTTGGTTTTGGAAAGACAGAAGTTGCTATGCGTGCAGCCTTTAAGGCAGTCAATGATCACAAACAGGTTGTTGTCTTAGTTCCGACGACGGTTTTAGCGCAACAGCACTATACGAATTTTAAGGAACGATTCCAAAATTTTGCAGTTAATATTGATGTGTTGAGTCGCTTTAGAAGTAAAAAAGAGCAGACTAAAACACTTGAAAAATTGAAAAAGGGTCAAGTCGATATTTTGATTGGAACACATCGTGTCTTGTCAAAAGATGTTGTATTTGCAGATTTGGGCTTGATGATTATTGATGAGGAACAGCGATTTGGTGTCAAGCATAAGGAAACCTTGAAAGAACTAAAAAAACAAGTAGATGTCCTGACCTTGACAGCAACGCCAATCCCTCGTACCCTTCATATGTCTATGCTGGGAATCAGAGATTTGTCTGTTATTGAAACTCCGCCGACTAATCGCTATCCTGTTCAGACCTATGTTTTGGAAAAGAATGATAGTGTCATTCGTGATGCGGTCTTGCGTGAAATGGAGCGTGGAGGTCAAGTTTATTATCTTTACAACAAAGTTGACACGATTGACCAAAAGGTTTCAGAATTACAGGATTTAATTCCAGAGGCTTCGATTGGTTATGTTCATGGGCAAATGAGTGAGATTCAGTTAGAAAATACTCTACTGGATTTCATTGAAGGTCAGTATGATATTTTGGTGACGACTACCATTATTGAGACAGGAGTGGACATTCCAAATGCCAATACCTTGTTTATTGAAAATGCAGACCATATGGGCTTGTCAACCTTGTATCAGTTAAGAGGAAGAGTTGGTCGTAGTAATCGTATTGCTTATGCTTATCTTATGTATCATCCAGAAAAATCAATTAGTGAAGTCTCTGAGAAGAGATTAGAAGCGATTAAGGGATTTACAGAATTAGGCTCAGGATTTAAGATTGCGATGCGAGATCTTTCTATTCGTGGAGCAGGAAATCTCCTAGGAAAATCGCAGTCTGGTTTCATTGATTCTGTTGGTTTTGAATTGTATTCGCAGTTATTAGAGGAAGCTATTGCTAAACGTAACGGCAATGGGAATAAAAGAACCAAAGGGAATGCTGAGTTGATTTTACAAATTGATGCTTATCTTCCTGACACTTATATTTCTGACCAACGACATAAGATTGAAATTTACAAGAAAATTCGTCAAATTGACAACTGTGTCAACTATGAAGAGTTACAAGAAGAATTGATGGATCGTTTTGGAGAATACCCAGACGTAGTGGCCTATCTTTTAGAGATTGGTTTGGTCAAATCATACTTGGATAAGGTCTTTGTAGAACGTGTGGAAAGAAAAGAAAATAAGATTACAGTTCAATTTGAAAAAGTCACTCAACGACTATTCTTGGCTCAAGATTATTTTAAAGCCTTATCCGCAACGAACTTAAAAGCAGCTATCACTGAGAATAAGGGATTAATGGAGGTTGTATTTGATGTTCGAAACAAGAAAGACTATGAAATTTTAGAAGGTCTGCTGATTTTTGGAGAAAGTTTATTGGAGATAAAAGTGTTGAAATAAGGCAATTCCCTTTAACATTTTTCTTCTATAAAGTAGATAAAAATGATACAATAATAATTTGAGGTAAGAAAAATGAGATTAGACAAATATTTAAAAGTATCAAGAATTATCAAGCGTCGTACAGTCGCAAAAGAAGTAGCAGATAAAGGCAGAATTAAGGTAAATGGAATTTTGGCCAAAAGTTCAACGGACTTGAAAGTTGATGATCAAGTTGAAATTCGCTTTGGCAATAAGTTGCTACTTGTAAAAGTACTGGAGATGAAAGATAGTACAAAAAAAGAAGATGCAGCAGGCATGTATGAAATTATCAGTGAAACACGGGTAGAAGAAAATGTCTAAAAATATCGTACAATTGAATAATTCTTTTATTCAAAATGAACATCAACGTCGTCGCTATCTGATGAAGGAACGACAAAAACGTAATCGTTTCATGGGCTGGGTTCTTATTTTGATGATTTTATTGTTCATTTTACCAACTTATAATCTTGCTCAAAGCTATCACCAATTACTCCAAAGACGTCAACAGTTATCAGACTTGCAAACTCAGTATCAAACCTTGAGTGAGGAAAAGGAGAAAGAGACAGCTTTTGCTACAAAGTTGAAAGATGAAGATTACGCTGCTAAATACATGCGTGCAAAATATTATTATTCTAAGAATCGGGAAGCTGTTTATACGATTCCTGACTTGCTCCCAAGGTGATAAAATGGAAAATTTATTAGACGTAATTGAGCAATTTTTGAGTCTATCGGATGAAAAACTAGAAGAGTTGTCTGATAAAAATCAACTATTGCGTTTACAAGAAGAAAAGGAAAGGAAGAATGCGTAAATTCTTAATTATTTTGTTGCTACCTAGTTTTTTGACTATTTCAAAAGTCGTTAGCACAGAAAAAGAAGTCGTCTATACTTCGAAAGAAATTTATTACCTTTCACAATCTGACTTTGGTATTTATTTTAGAGAAAAATTAAGTTCTCCCATGGTTTATGGAGAGATTCCTGTTTATGCTAATGAAGATTTAGTAGTGGAATCTGGAAAATTGACTCCAAAAACAAGTTTTCAAATAACCGAGTGGCGTTTAAATAAACAAGGAATTCCAGTATTTAAGCTATCAAATCATCAATTTATAGCTGCGGACAAACGATTTTTATATGATCAATCAGAGGTAACTCCAACAATAAAAAAAGTATGGTTAGAATCTGATTTTAAACTGTACAATAGTCCTTATGACTTAAAAGAAGTGAAGTCATCCTTATCAGCTTATTTGCAAGTATCAATCGATAAGACCATGTTTGTAGAAGGAAGAGAATTTCTACATATTGATCAGGCTGGATGGGTAGCTAAAGAATCAACTTCTGAAGAAGATAATCGGATGAGTAAAGTCCAAGAAATGTTATCGGAAAAATATCAGAAGGATTCATTTTCTATTTATGTTAAGCAACTGACCACTGGAAAAGAAGCTGGTATCAATCAAGATGAAAAGATGTATGCAGCTAGTGTTTTGAAACTTCCTTATCTTTATTATACGCAAGAAAAAATAAATGAGGGTCTTTATCAGTTAGACACGACTATAAAATACGTATCTGCAGTCAATGATTTTCCAGGTTCTTATAAACCAGAGGGAAGTGGTAGCCTTCCTAAAAAAGAGGATAATAAAGAGTATTCTCTAAAAGATTTAATTACGAAAATATCAAAAGAATCTGATAATGTAGCTCATAATCTATTGGGGTATTACATTTCAAACCAATCTGATGCAACATTTAAGTCCAAGATGTCTGCTATTATGGGAGATGATTGGGATCCAAAAGAAAAATTGATTTCTTCTAAAATGGCTGGGAAGGTCATGGAAGCTATTTATAATCAAAATGGATTTGTGCTAGAGTCTTTGACTAAAACAGATTTTGATAATGAGCGAATTGCCAAAGGTGTTTCTGTGAAGGTAGCTCATAAAATTGGGGATGCGGACGAATTTGAGCATGATACGGGTGTTGTCTATGCAGATTCTCCATTTGTGCTTTCTATTTTTACGAAGAATTCTGATTATGATACGATTTCTAAGATAGCCAAGGATGTTTATGAGGTTCTAAAATGATGGAACAAGATTTTTTAAATCATTGTCTCAAGAGAGGATATTTTAAAAAACATGCTAAGGTGGTGCTTGCTCTTTCTGGTGGATTAGATTCTATGTTTCTATTTAAGGTGTTATCTACGTATAAAAAAGAGTTAGAAATTGAATTAATCCTAGCTCATGTTAATCATAAGCAGAGAATAGAGTCTGATTGGGAAGAAAAGGAATTAAGGAAGTTGGCTGCTGAAGCAGAGCTTCCTATTTATATCAGAAATTTTTTAGGAGAATTTTCAGAAGCACGGGCTCGAGATTTTCGTTATGATTTTTTTAAAGAGGTCATGAAAAAGACAGGTGCTACAGCCTTAGTCACTGCCCACCATGCTGATGACCAGGTGGAAACGATTTTGATGCGCTTGATTCGAGGTACTCGCTTGCGCTATCTATCAGGAATTAAGGAGAAGCAAGTAGTCGGAGAGATAGAAATGATTCGGCCCTTCTTGAATTTTCAAAAAAAAGACTTCCCATCAATTTTTCATTTTGAAGATATATCAAATAAAGAAAATTATTATTTTCGAAATCGTATTCGAAACTTTTATTTACCAGAATTAGAAAAAGAAAATCCTCGATTTAGAGATGCAATCTTAAGCCTCGGAAATGAAATTTTAGATTATGACTTAGCTATAGCTGAATTATCTAAGAATATTGATCTAGAAAATTTAGAGCAGCTATTGTCTTACTCTGAGTCGACACAAAGAGTTTTACTTCAAACTTATCTGAATCGTTTTCCAGATTTGAATCTTACAAAAGCTCAGTTTGAAGAAGTTCGGCAAATTTTAAAAACTAAAAGCCAGTATCGTCATCCGCTTAAAAATGGTTATGAATTAGTAAAAGAGTATCAACAGTTTCGGATTTGTAAAATCAGTCCTCAGTCTGATGAAAAGGAAGATGAACTTGTGTTACACTATCAAAATCAGGTATCTTACCAAGGTTATTTATTTTCCTTTGGACTTCCTTTAGAAGGTGAATTAATTCAGCAGGTACCTGTTTCACGGGAAACATCCATACACATTCGTCATCGAAAAACAGGAGATGTTTTGATTCAAAATGGGCATAGAAAAAAACTCAGACGTCTATTTATTGATTTGAAAATCCCTATGGAAAAGCGAAAATCAGCTCTGATTATTGAGCAATTTGGTAAAATTGTCTCAATTTTGGGAATTGCGACCAGTAATTTGAGTAAAAACACGAAAAATGATATAATGAACACTGTACTTTATATAGAAAAAATAGATAGGTAAAAAAATGTTAGAAAACGATATTAAAAAAATTCTCGTTTCACACGATGAAATTACAGAAGCTGCTAAAAAATTAGGTGCCCAACTAACTAAAGACTATGCAGGAAAAAATCCGATTTTAATTGGGATTTTAAAAGGATCTATTCCTTTTATGGCTGAATTGGTAAAACATATTGATACACATATTGAAATGGACTTCATGATGGTTTCTAGCTATCATGGTGGAACAGCAAGTAGTGGTGTTATCAATATCAAGCAAGATGTGACTCAAGATATCAAAGGACGACATGTTCTGTTTGTAGAAGATATCATTGATACAGGTCAAACTTTGAAGAGTTTAAGAGATATGTTTAAAGCAAGAGAGGCTGCTTCTGTTAAAATTGCAACCTTGTTGGATAAACCAGAGGGACGTGTTGTAGAAATTGAGGCAGACTATACCTGCTTTACTATCCCAAATGAGTTTGTAGTAGGTTATGGTTTAGACTACAAAGAAAACTATCGTAACCTTCCTTATGTTGGAGTATTGAAAGAAGAAGTATATTCAAATTAGAAAGAACAATTTTTAATGAAAAAACAAAATAATGGTTTAATTAAAAATCCTTTTCTATGGTTATTACTTATTTTTTTCCTAGTTACAAGTTACCAGTATTTTAGTACAGGTAGTGTTGCAGGGAAAAGTGAGCAAATTAATTATACAGAATTGGTAAAAGAAATTACCGATGACAATGTAAAAGAATTGACTTACCAACCAAATGGCAGTGTTATCGAAGTTTCAGGTGTTTATAAAAATCCTAAAACAAGTAAAGAAGAAACAGGTATCCAGTTCTTTTCTCCTTCTGCTACAACAGTAGAGAAATTTTCAAGTATTATTCTTCCTTCAGATACTACAGTATCAGAATTGCAAAAACTTGCTTCTGACCATAAGGCGGAAGTAACTGTTAAGCATGAAAGTTCAAGTGGTATGTGGATTAATATTCTTGTATCCATTGTGCCATTCGGTATTCTATTCTTCTTCCTATTCTCTATGATGGGAAATATGGGAGGAAATAATAGCCGTAACCCAATGAGTTTTGGACGTAGTAAGGCTAAAGCCGCAAATAAAGAAGATATTAAAGTAAGATTTTCAGATGTTGCTGGAGCTGAGGAAGAAAAACAAGAACTAGTTGAAGTTGTTGAATTCTTAAAAGATCCAAAACGATTTACAAAACTTGGGGCCCGTATTCCAGCAGGTGTTCTTTTAGAGGGACCTCCGGGGACAGGTAAGACCTTGCTTGCTAAAGCAGTTGCTGGAGAAGCAGGTGTTCCATTCTTTAGTATCTCAGGATCGGACTTTGTAGAAATGTTTGTCGGAGTTGGTGCAAGTCGTGTTCGTTCTCTTTTTGAGGATGCAAAAAAAGCAGCGCCAGCCATTATCTTTATCGATGAAATTGATGCTGTTGGACGTCAACGTGGAGTTGGTCTTGGTGGAGGTAATGACGAACGCGAACAAACCTTGAACCAACTCTTGATTGAGATGGATGGTTTTGAGGGAAATGAAGGGATTATTGTCATTGCTGCTACAAACCGTTCAGATGTACTTGACCCTGCCCTTCTTCGTCCAGGACGTTTTGATAGAAAAGTCTTGGTTGGTCGCCCTGATGTTAAAGGTCGTGAAGCAATCTTAAAAGTTCATGCTAAGAACAAGCCTTTAGCAGAAAATGTAGATTTGAAATTAGTTGCTCAACAAACTCCAGGTTTTGTTGGTGCTGATTTAGAGAATGTATTGAATGAAGCGGCTTTAGTTGCTGCTCGTCGCAATAAATCGATAATTGATGCCTCAGATATTGATGAAGCAGAAGATAGAGTTATTGCTGGACCTTCTAAGAAAGATAAGACAGTTTCACAAAAAGAACGAGAATTGGTTGCCTACCATGAGGCAGGACATACCATTGTTGGTCTAGTCTTGTCGAATGCCCGTGTTGTTCATAAAGTTACTATCGTACCACGTGGACGTGCAGGCGGTTATATGATTGCACTTCCTAAAGAAGACCAAATGCTTCTTTCTAAAGAAGATATGAAAGAGCAATTGGCTGGCTTGATGGGTGGACGTGTTGCTGAGGAAATTATCTTTAATGTCCAAACGACAGGAGCTTCAAACGACTTTGAACAAGCTACACAGATGGCGCGTGCAATGGTTACAGAGTACGGTATGAGTGAAAAACTTGGCCCAGTACAATATGAAGGAAACCATGCTATGTTTGGTGCACAAAGCCCTCAAAAATCAATTTCAGAACAAACAGCTTATGAAATTGACGAAGAGGTTCGTTCATTATTAAATGAAGCACGAAATAAAGCTGCTGAAATCATCCAATCAAATCGTGAAACTCACAAGTTGATTGCAGAAGCATTATTGAAATACGAAACATTGGATAGTACACAAATTAAAGCTCTTTACGAAACAGGAAAGATGCCTGAAGCAGTAGAAGAGGAATCTCATGCACTGTCCTATGATGAAGTGAAGTCAAAAATGAATGACGAAAAATAACTCTGAGAGAGGCAAGCCCTCTCTTTTTTTGTGCAGTTGAGACGGTGTAGAGAGCAGAATGGATGAAAAGAACCAAATTAGCTTCTTGATTTGTTAGACTGTATCTAGAAAGGGGGACGTTATGTTTAAAGAATTGTATAAAGAAGTCCAGGGAATTGTATATAAGTGTAGAAATGAATATTACCTTCATTTATGGGAGTTATCTGATTGGGAGCAAGAGGGTATGATTTG